>JAUZIB010000101.1:0-500 GCA_032887715.1 Candidatus Phytoplasma australasiaticum | reverse complement strand
CGAGGATAACCATTGGAAACAGTGGCTAAGACTGGATAGGAAGATAGAAGGCATCTTGTATCTTTTAAAAGATAAATGCGTATTCATATATATTTAAAATTTTGTTTAAATACATACATATACTTATGCACAATATTAGGGTAATTATGTTATAAATTTTTTCTAAATACATAATTAATATTATGTGCACATACTAATATGAACCTGGGCAGCATCACATACAATGCACTATACATTTATATAAAGAAATACGTCTGGTTAGGGTATAAATCTATTTATACAAAATTTAAAATAACATATTTTGATTATTAATAATGTTTTTAGAATTATAATAATATATATACTATACATTAATTATTAATAATATTTTTAGAATTATAATATATATGAAATACAATTAAGAATAAATTAATTTAATTTATAAATTAATCTAAATATGTACATGATTAATCGTACACAATTTTAAATTTAATTTTTTATATAATAAAAATACATAATTG
>JAUZIB010000100.1:0-503 GCA_032887715.1 Candidatus Phytoplasma australasiaticum | reverse complement strand
TTGTATATTATCAAAAAAAAAAATGTTTTTTTGTAAGATGACTAATGGTGTGATTGGTGGGATGATGATGATGAATTGATGATTATGGCCCTTAATTATAGTAATTACTATTTAATGCTATTCAATTTATAATAATTATTATAATTATCTTTCAATGGTTACTTTAATCGAGTTAATTTATAGTAATTATCATTAAATGCTATTCAATTTATAATAATTATTAGGAAAATGTATAAATAGACCACTGAATTATTTGGGGATAGCAATTAAGCCATTGAACTCGAATAAGCTTCAAATTCGCCCCTAAACTTAAAATAAGAGCAATTAGCATTTTTTGTAGGTTATAACAAGTTTGTGCTGATTAGGATGTCATGTGTATATTAATTATTATAGTCAAAAAGGTTTTAAACCTTTTCCAGAGCAAATAAAAATTTTAAATTCTTTAAGTAAAAAAATTTTTTAAATTAAAAAAAGTTTGGTAATATCTAAATGTTACGTATTAT
>JAUZIB010000099.1:0-508 GCA_032887715.1 Candidatus Phytoplasma australasiaticum | reverse complement strand
AATACGTCAATAATGGTTACCACCCGAAACCAGTTAAAAGAACCTTCATTCCTAAAGATAATAAGAAAACCCGACCTTTGGGTATACCGACCAATAAGACGTTGGTAATAGTGCAGGGCCCGGCGATACTGAGCGTTTTTTTCTGACAATATTGCCAGTTGATTCAACGCCTCGATCTGGCTCGTATCACGTCGCAGTACGGTTTCATACGTTTTACGGGCCGCTGGTAACTGGCCCAATCGCTGTTGTACGAAGCCTAATTGGAGGGCGGCTTCTACTTGCGTACTATCCGTTTCCAGAATCTTCTGCAAGACTGGAATCGACTGGACATACTCCCCGCGACGGATCTGCTCCTGGGCCTGTAACCAGGAATCATTCTGCGATTGGGCCATACCTGTCAGGCACTCCAGTAGTAACAGGAGTAGAGGTAAAAATCGGAAAATCATAGCGATAAGTGAGTTGAAGTGTTACGCTAAGGGTACCAATTACAGAAAAGAGAATAGTATTG
>JAUZIB010000098.1:0-509 GCA_032887715.1 Candidatus Phytoplasma australasiaticum | reverse complement strand
CCGTTTTTGAATTAACCAACGAACAACAAGCTTTAACCCAAATGGTGGAGTATATCGTCCAAAAACAATGGGAACGCTTAAAAATTTATACCGAAATAGTTGATGGCCAATGGTTAAAAGAACCGCACCATCAAAAGATTTTTAACGCTTTAAAGTATTTGTATGGTGAGAAACAAGTAACCACAGTGGAACAAAGGTTAATTGATAAAGATGATTTAATCGCTGAATTGTTGGGTTATTTACAAACCCATTTCCCCCAAGATAACTTTAATCCTACCACCTTAGCGTTTTTAAATCAGGAAGTTCAAGAGTTGGATAATTTTCATTTTTTAGAAAATTTAAAACATACTTACACCCAAGAAAAATTATTTCAACAATTAATGAAAACGATCCGTCCTACTTTTGAAAATCAGGATCCTTATTATAAACATTTATATTACCAAGAAATCTTTACTAAATTAAGAAATTTTATCACTTTAATTCCAAATGCTTCCGATCAGACCCTTTTT
>JAUZIB010000097.1:0-513 GCA_032887715.1 Candidatus Phytoplasma australasiaticum | reverse complement strand
AATTCTTGTATCGGATCGAAAAAATTCAAAGCCATTGATCGAGGTTTTTGTGTAATCTAGTCCTTGATTATTCCAACGGTCAAAAGGATAACGGTCTTTGATATAACAAGCGAGGTTAGGGGGTTCAAGGTAAGTATCACGACAATTTTCGACAATCTTTAATTCTTTTCTTAAATTTTCTGCTTGAGTTTGCAGAGTTTCAAGATTATTTTGAAGGTCAATAATTTCTTGGGTTTTATCTTTAATGGTTTGTTCGTATTTTTCTGGTGTTTGCTTTAAGGTTACTAATTCTTGTTCTAATTGAGAGATTTGGTTTTCTTGGTGAATTTTAGTTAATTGCTGATTAATATTAGCTAACTCCGAGGAGATTTGAGAATAACGACGAGGATAATAGTTAATTCCATTTAAACTATCAAAGGTAAAATTAACGCTTATTTTGGATTCGTCTTTTGGTTTAGCTAAATATTGATTAAACCCTTGACGCCATTGGGCGTATTGATTTTCACAAACTTC
>JAUZIB010000096.1:0-513 GCA_032887715.1 Candidatus Phytoplasma australasiaticum | reverse complement strand
TTTAGGAATTGTTCCTAAATATACTATTCCGAATTATGAAGAATTTCGCGAAAAAAGATGGTTTACTTCTGGTAATGTTATTCCTGAGATGCAAGAAATTATTTTTTTATAGATTATGTACACTCACATAGTTCTTACGTTCTCATCTAAGGCATGGTTCTCATATGATCTACAATCTATATATGTTTAACAGCATTGCATTTATAATATATAATTGCATAAAAGATAGTGCATGACGGATTACAAACTGGCTTGAATTGCAGTACGTATAGTAATTAACAATATGATAAAATTGTCAAGATGTGCGAATGGATGGAGTATAATTCTAATAGTTTATCTTTCCTAGGTTTAATTTACCTCGTACGCGAGGATAAAATTGCAAGGGCAAAATAATTTTCACCATCCAACATGATAACAAAATTATAATTATTCATTGGTTATATCATGAACTGACAAACCCTATTGCACTTTAAAAAACAATTTACTTATATTGTCACATAAATCTTTTTTCTT
>JAUZIB010000095.1:0-514 GCA_032887715.1 Candidatus Phytoplasma australasiaticum | reverse complement strand
CATAAAATCAATTAAAGATAACAGATGGGGAAGAAATAATAAAATAATCGTTAATAAACCCAAGTTTAACCATTTATTTTGATAAGTAAAGAAATAACGACTTAAAATATTAAGCCCATTATTTAACTTGGTTAACCAAGGATTAAAGAGATGGCACATGATGATGGGGTTTCTTAGTAGTTAAATAACGATAAAATCGTACTACTATTCCTTGTTTTAATTGATGAATGCTGAGTCGGGCAGTTAACAGATAGAATTTAATGACATAATAAACGATGATCATTGGTATAACCGTCAACAAAAGTAATGATGAAAAAAAGAGATTACTAGGTAAAGATGATAAGATTTTTTTAATTAACATCAGTTTTTATTTCCTTTCCGAAAGTGGGTAAATAAAAAAAGACCCTCAAAAGGGTCTGGGGGTTAAATAAGATTTTTTTATGAAATTACCAGTCATTATTAGTTTTTGAAAGGTATTTAGCTTCTTTGACTTTATCGTTATGATGTTTTTCTT
>JAUZIB010000094.1:0-528 GCA_032887715.1 Candidatus Phytoplasma australasiaticum | reverse complement strand
CATTTCTTTCTTAAAGGTATATAATAGGGATATATTCAAATTTCCAAATTTGATAATAATCATCTTATTATCAGAAAGGTTACGAAATTTGTGAATAAGAAAAACTTTTGGCCAAAATATTTTATTGTCATAATGGTAGGCATAGCAATTATTATTATGATTAATAAAAATCGTTATAGTACTAGCAAACCCCAACTTTATTTATTTACTTTGAAATCCGCAAAAGAAACATTAGATTCTGAAGCATCTGAAATAGAAAAACCTCTTTCTCCTAAACCGAAACGTTCTCTGGAAAATTCCCAACCAAAAATGAAAACAACTGTAGCTCGTTTAGAACCAATTAAAACTTATCTTTTCACCGAATCTGCTAATTCTGCTTACTTGCCATCAGATTTATTAGAGCGAGAAAAAGAGGAAATCGCTAAAATAAAAAAAAGTTGGCAATCATCATTGGATTTATTAAAAGACGACAAAATTACAATTAACGAAAAACAAAAAGAATGTGATCAATACCAATCGCAATTAAAT
>JAUZIB010000093.1:0-529 GCA_032887715.1 Candidatus Phytoplasma australasiaticum | reverse complement strand
TTATAAAATCAACTAAATTAATCGGTATAAGATGTGTATTGATATGCTTCCCGAATATGCGTTTTGAATAAAATCAGTATTGTGATCTTAGTTGGCAAAATATCACAAAAAGATTAACAAACTTAGGTTGCGAGTACTACTCAGCCAAATAATTACTCCACTAGAATTCAAACCTATAACCTCCCATTTGAAATAGTCACTTTAATTTGTGCCATTAAACCACAATGTTAGGTTGCCTTAATCAATAATTACTATGTTTATGCATGTATAGGCAATTATGTAGATTTATTAATTGTACTTGTTATGTTGGACCAAAATTAATGCTGAGTATAGTAGATGGACGATATTTATTACACTTATGAAAACTAAATTTAGGAAATATATGCACATGCTTTACAATGTGAAATAGGATTATGACAAAATTACAACATATTCCTAAAAAAATCAAAGATAAAAAAACACAAAAAACATTAATTAAACTATATTCTTCCCTTAAGATTTGCATCAAAGGAATAGTTGGTTTTTCTTC
>JAUZIB010000092.1:0-541 GCA_032887715.1 Candidatus Phytoplasma australasiaticum | reverse complement strand
TGTTGATTGGTGATTAATTCTTGATTTTTGGCTTCAATTAAAGATTTTTGCACTTGGAGTTGATCTTGGAGTTGTTCGGTAATTTGATTTTGAGCGTTAATTTGATTAATTAATTGCTGGATTTGGTTTTCTTTTTCGGTGTTAATGATTTTTTCTTGATTAAGGTCCATTGTTAATTGCTTAATCTTTTGGTCTTGGGTAAATAGTTCGTTTTCTTTAACACGGATTTGGTCAGTTTGATGATTAATTTCCTTTTGTAGTGCTTGTTTTTCTTGAGCCGATAGTTGTTGATTATTTTCTAATTCAGTTTGTTTTTGAGTTAAATCCTGTTCTAAATCTGCTTTTTGAGTTTCTAAAGTTAAACTATTTATTTTTTCTTGTTGGAGTTGGATTTCTAATAAGTTTTTGGCTTTAATAATTTCTTCAGGAGTTTGGTGTTGGGTTTCTGTTGGTGGGGTAGTTTCTTTTAATTCCTCACCAAGTGGTTGGTTGGTGTGGAGTTGTTCTTGTTGAAGGAAAGTAGGTTCAGTTGTTTTTTTAT
>JAUZIB010000091.1:0-556 GCA_032887715.1 Candidatus Phytoplasma australasiaticum | reverse complement strand
AGGCGGAATTCGACCAAGATTTAGAAATGACTACCGAAGAAGCATCGCGTTTATTGTATCAATATTTAAATGAAACCAATAATTTTTATTTATTTGCAGTTAACCTATTATATACCTTCAGTTAGCAAATTATGTACATGTAATACTTAGCAATGAATGGAGTAAGGAAGAGAGAATGAGAAAATATTTTTATACTGATTTGCGAATTCTTAACTCCACTATTTTCCTATATTAAGGAGGACTTCGTTAATATGTTACAAATACAAGTGCAATGTAGCCTGACCTTCGTACTAGTTGTAAACAAAGCCAACTAGGTTACTTTCTAACTATTTGGCAGTTCTTAGAACAACTTTTTTTTTTCTTCACAAATTTGTCTGTTTGTCACTGTTTGATCTTATAACCGAGACACCGGGTGCCACTAAACCACAAGGTCTTTGGCCATTTTGATGATAAAGTATCTGATCTACTGGCATAGGATATGACCTTCCACGCAAGATTTGTTGGATAAAACATTTAATGAATAAATCAAGTCTTATTTCGACCTTTACAAATTAAA
>JAUZIB010000090.1:0-557 GCA_032887715.1 Candidatus Phytoplasma australasiaticum | reverse complement strand
AAAGAATTTAATGTTTTTTATTTATTCGACGCAACTCAAAGAGAAAAAGTACAGACTCTTTATCATCAATCAACACCAGCTTTAATATTTTTATCTTTTGTCCTTAACAAAGCCTGCCCGTTGGACCCTTACCCCTTGTCGAGTATCCATCAGATGATCAATGAGACGGTTGGCACCGAGTTGATGAGCTTTATGGGACGCATTCAAAGGTTACCACCAAATCATGATGGGCGAGCAAGATGAGTGCAAGACTGCTTTCGTTACTCTAGATGGCCTGTATTGTTAATGAGTAATGCCATTCGATTTAAGGAACGCTGGAGCAACTTACCAGAGAATGATAAACGTCGTGTTCGGTGGTCTCCTTGGGAAGTCAATGGAAGCATACATCGACGACATGTTGATCAAGATCTCTAGTTGTTCCGATCATGCCAAGCATTTGAGAGAAGGATTCGAAATAATGAGAAAGTATCAACTGAGGCTAAATTCCCTAAAGTGCACCTTTGCCGTCCAAACCGGGAAGTTCCTAGGGTTTTTGATGACCAAGCATGGGATTGAGC
>JAUZIB010000089.1:0-564 GCA_032887715.1 Candidatus Phytoplasma australasiaticum | reverse complement strand
AACTCCACGGAAAGTTTTAGGGGTGATATGATGTTAATGAAACTCCATGGAAAGTTTTAGGGGTGACATTGACGAGGTAAGTTACTCGTTCAATAAAAAATTATTTTTAAAAGAACACAAAAGTTCTATCAAGTTATTCGTTCTTCAAATATCCCAATACCCTATGTGTCTCTGATTTCACCAACTGTGATATGCTGAAGCAATTTTTTCGTCTTAATTTGAGTGTGTAAGCTAAGATTTGTGAACAAATTATACAAATATTTGGTAGTCAGACTTCCTCCCATTGTTTAATTTTACCTTTATAATTCCAAGAAAACATGCATAAGAAGTCATCATCATTCATCAGCATATGAATAGCTAGCATTGTACATGCATGTAGTACGATTAATCAATTTATTTGATTGCCTTCAATACATCTCAGTATGTATATTTAGATTTGATACTATACATTAGATTAAATATATTTAGGATCCATAATTCCATCTTTTACTAAATCTACAAACTGACCAGTTTCAGCATTAAAACCGAAATTTTCTTCTTGTTCTAATTGTTTTTGAATAATCA
>JAUZIB010000088.1:0-569 GCA_032887715.1 Candidatus Phytoplasma australasiaticum | reverse complement strand
CTCTGATCTCTTCCCCTCCCATGCCCCAATAACATTCTTCATTTTTATCTCCTTTAAAAAATTAAAAAAAAAAACAAAAAACAAAAAAAAAAACCATGTCAAACCCAATATTATTAAAATGAATTATAATACTTCACTATATTATTTGTGCAGCAAAAATAAAAATAAAAATGACTTCACTATATTTGTGAAAAAAAAAAAAAAGAAGAAAAAAAAAAGCTAAGGTATAAAATAACATTTAATTATATATGGTGAGTCTAATGTGAAACGGGTCGAGTCAGTATGAAAATGTAATATTTATGCTGAAAAATGTTATATTAGTTAGAGATAAATTCTTTTCTACTTATAAGGGAAAGTACGTGTAATATTTTGAAGAAAATAAAAATGTAATATTTAGGAATTGAGCAATTAATCATGAGAAAATAAAAAAGTAAAAAATAAAATACTAATTAGAATAAATTGATTGATTGTTACTAATACTGATAATAGGTAGAGGACATTTTTTAAACTTGCAAAAATTGTTTGTTCTTCAGTATCTACTGCTATTATAGTTACAATTAATGCTATTG
>JAUZIB010000087.1:0-572 GCA_032887715.1 Candidatus Phytoplasma australasiaticum | reverse complement strand
GCTTTTATGATCTGCTTTAATCTGTCATTCTTTCGTTTAACAGACCGATCATATCCATTCAATGTTTATCAGCATTGGTTATTGGTTAGATAACACGATATTTAGGCATATTTTGGCGCCCATTGAGGTAATAGCAAGACCTGTTTCGGAAGTTGCTGAAACGGACAGTCCAGAGTCTACTAATATAAATTAATCGTATTGAGTAGTTTATCAAACAAAAAGGAAACCTGGAATCAGCCTCTTAATGAGGGATACTTCCCCTAAAGAATTAAGGTAGAAATTTAGCGTAACTTGGAGAATCCTAAAACTAAGTAATTAAGTTTACTAATCCAGAAATAGAAGCCCTGATAGTCAAGGATAAAGAATCTTTTTAGTAGTCGTAAGGGTAAACCTAAAAGTGGAATAATTTAGTTAATCGTCTTACCATGAAGAGAGTTAATTACTATTATAGGGCGAAAGAAGAAAGTAATTTACTAGTTATTCAATGATATCGGGAAAGGAGTTGATATTATGTCAACAACGGTTTCAACAGAGACTAAACTTTTACGAACATTGAGTAAAATTCAATATCG
>JAUZIB010000086.1:0-583 GCA_032887715.1 Candidatus Phytoplasma australasiaticum | reverse complement strand
CTAATACATTACTGGTTGGACAAATTAAAAAGGGTGAACTGAGGTAAACATTGAATAATTTAAAAGCTTAATGTGTTTAAAAGCATTTCAATGTCCATAAAAATCAAGGGATGTACCGCATGAGTTTTCACGTCCACAACAAAGAGGATTTTGATATTAACTCCGATCCATTCAACCATGTTAACGTTGTTGTATTGTGTGGCGTTATGAATGTTCTTAGAATGATGCATGTTGATCTCACTGGAAAAAATCTCTCACATAAAATACATCTTTAACAAGTCCAGCTCCTTAGTATCTCCTTTACGCAAACAACACTCCTAATCGGTTGCCCCTTGCCTAACAAAAGTCTCCATGTAGTGCATTGCATAAACCCCACACCTTTAAGATGCACGAAGACGAAAAGAAATGTCATAAGTAAGCTTATGAAGTGTGAAGAGATTAAGAAGAGAATTATGAAGTAAGGGCATCGTACGACCTATCCGATACTCCTTGGGAGTACTGACTCGTATAAGGACTTAAGGAAGGAATTCCACCCCAAACCAGTCAAAAGAATCCTCATTCCCAAAAATAATGGAAAAACCAG
>JAUZIB010000085.1:0-583 GCA_032887715.1 Candidatus Phytoplasma australasiaticum | reverse complement strand
CAAAAATCATGACTCATCCTATTTTATTAATCAATAATCAAAACATGACTTAATATTTAATAAAAAATAGAGTAAGAAATAAAAGTGCATGTAATATTACTTGACACATTATATATATTTTGGATGTGGTTTAGTATAGATGTAGCAGATTAATTCGCCAAGAAAATTCTATCCTCATATCAATGTTGGTTTGTTGCATGTATATTGCATGTATACATATATGGGAAGGCTATGTATGTTGTACGTTCCAGGTTGAGTGCCTGGTTGTTAAGATGGAGGCTATGCAGCTCGGAATAATAAATATGTAGGCCTGCAGGCAAATATATAACATTTCAATATTAGTTTTGAATGGAAAAAGACAGGTTCTTTATTCCTTACCACTCAAAATAGGCAATTTATATCTGGACCAGGGTGCACAACCAAAGCGACGTCGTCGTTTTGTTCATTTTAATTCATGGTTTAATTTTTTTTTTTTGAAATCATGTTTTTCGTTTACAAATTCTCGTCGTTTAATTATTTCCGCTTGGAATCCTCCCGAAATATCTAAAATGATTTTACCTCCTTGTCATATATTAATGCAGTT
>JAUZIB010000084.1:0-597 GCA_032887715.1 Candidatus Phytoplasma australasiaticum | reverse complement strand
AGTTAATCATTGTTTCAGGGTTTTTTGAATGATTCTATCTTGGATGGTGGGAATTCCGAGTGGTCTAGTTTTATCTTTTCCCTTCGGAATATGAACTCTTTTAACCGATTTTGGGTTTATTGGTTATGAACGTATTTTTGGTGATATTTCTTTAGTTTATTTAAGTCCATATCATCTATTTTTCTCCCGTCGATTCCCGGTATTCCTGCCCTTTTATTAGTAGCAACCTGATTAAACACGAGGTATGAATTAATTAAGTTGTTCATTTCCCATTTGAGTTCTTGTTTTAATGGATGTCGTTTTAAAGACTGGTCTTGAATTTCATTCATTGTCCGGAGAAGCTTCGATTTTAATGACTCAAAATCGTTCATAGGTTTTGCCTATCCCTTCTGCGGTCTCAATGAATAAGCAATAAATTACTTTCTTCTTTCGCCCTATGAGAGTGGTTAACTCTCTTCTTGGTAAGACGATTAGCTAGATTATTCCAAATCTAGGTTTACTCTTACGACTACTAAGAAGATTCTTTATCCTTAACCATCAGGGCTTTTATTTCCTGATTTGTAAATTTAATTACTTGGTTTTAGGATTCTCCAAGTT
>JAUZIB010000083.1:0-616 GCA_032887715.1 Candidatus Phytoplasma australasiaticum | reverse complement strand
TATAAGTTAAAATGATGCAAATAAAAAATAAATTACATCTTTTACCATTATTTTTAATTAGTTATTTAGGATTATTGGTTTTAATCATAATTGATGGAGTTATTATCAATTTATCATCTGCTTGTGTCACTCAACATGAGAGGTGAATTGAGCCCTGACTCGCTATCCCATGACAGTTTTGATCTAGACCAACTTACTTCTACCTTTAATTTTAAGTGCAAAATTGTTATAACTGTCTTATATTCTTATTAACAGACATCTAAAACAAAGTTAATACTTTACAAAATTGAATACATTTTGTTATTGGATTGCCCCTAGAAACCAAGAACTTGTTAATTAATCTCTACTCTTAGTCTCTTATTTAAGTGATTTCCTTGTATTAAAATCCATTAATTTGTGCCGGGACCTATATATGATTAATTTACACCAATAGCAATAAGTAATATATGCAATTATTCTTGAAAAAAATTAAATACTTGATATTCATTGGGTGTGGATGAGATGACGTGAATTTCTTTTAATTTAACCATAAGTCTCACCAGCTCAAGTTGCCAAAAAAATTATCAATATAAGGCTTGTTTTAATCATTAAGTTGGTGTTATTTGTGATTAGTGCT
>JAUZIB010000082.1:0-616 GCA_032887715.1 Candidatus Phytoplasma australasiaticum | reverse complement strand
TGATTTTTTTGTTTCAGGAATTTTTTTAATATTTTATTTCTTATGCTTGCTTTTATATATGTTGTTAAAATACAAAAAGATTTTTACTTTATATGACTGTTGCTTTAATGACTTTAGTGTTTGGGCGGGACGTGGATGTTTAATGCTTTAAATGGATAAAGAAAGAAAAAGCTGTGGAAGAGAAAATGAAAGAAGACAGAATAAACAAATAATAATCAATAATAAGTAAATAAATGGAATTAAAATTGTTCCACTAACATCATTTTCTTTTCTTTTGCTTCTTTTGAGGTAAGTTACAACTCGAAGCAATTCCGTGCCCAACTAGCATAGCGTGTGAGACATACAGTGTACTAAGTGATGTTGTGCGTATATGGAATAAAATATTCAATAAATGTCACAAATTAAATGGAAGGTCAATTGTAGAGCATGATTTTCACACTTTATAAAAATTACAAATTTGATTATTATAAATCCTTTTGAACAAGCTTATATAGGCCCGCGCGTGATTTCTCCATTTTTCTAAATTTTGAAAAATTCCTTTAACATATTTTTCAATTGGAGAAATAAAAATTCATGGTTTTATTTAATATTTGTTATCTTTAAGTAATATATATAT
>JAUZIB010000081.1:0-630 GCA_032887715.1 Candidatus Phytoplasma australasiaticum | reverse complement strand
TGTATCAGTAGATACCTTTCTAGCTCCATGTGTTGAAATAAAAAATTCATGCACATTCAATCCTTCTTTAAAAGAAGATTTAACATTATTTCCATAGGTTTACTCATTTGTTATGGTTTATTTTAAATAATTCTATTTTTTTTTTTCCTGTTAATCTCTTTCTATTAGCAAAAAGAATAAGAATTTTACATAAATAAATTGTGGCTATTTAAAATTCAATATTTTCTCTCTCAAAAAAAAATCAATATTTTCAATTAGCATTTGCATCAATTTACAATTAGAAGTAACTCATTGGTGAAATTATATATTTAGTACTATTTAGTAGATTTTTATATAATTTGATGTCTTGTTTCACTCAAATTAATGACATTTTTTCAAACAATATACCAGTCGATTTTGAAAGAAAATTCTACACTTTAAAATACACACATTGATGATTAGTACACACACACACATATATATATATATAATCAAAAATTAAATATTTTTACAGAAAAATACAGTTCAAAATTGTTACATCAATAGTGATCGAATTCAAAATTGTTTAATCAATACTTTCACACTTGTGTGATAATGTCGATCTCACGGATCTTTATTAGTGCAACCGGTCGGGTGAAGATGAAACGTAAT
>JAUZIB010000080.1:0-633 GCA_032887715.1 Candidatus Phytoplasma australasiaticum | reverse complement strand
GCAAAGTTTTTGATATATTCTACTTGTCTTAAAGATAAGTTTAGTTTTTGAGCGATTTGTTGGTTTGAATAAGGGATTTGATAATCTTCATTAATATTTCCTAAGGTTATGCCAAAACTTAAGTGAATAACATCAAATTCGTTTTTGCTTAATTTTTGTTTTAGATTTTTTAAAAAGTATTCGTGGTTAGTTTGTTTAAGCCATAATTGATGAGGATTAAGGATTTTAACCCAATTGGGTTGCGTGTATTTTTCTTCTTGAAAACCAATGTTGTTTGATTTGGTTGTTTTTTGAGGGATTGAAGGAGAGTGACTCTTCCGAATCAGTTCGCTGATTTCAGATTTGATTGTGGGGGTTGCATAAGCAATGAAGTCATAACCTAAATCTTGGTAATTATGTAGAGATTTGATTAATCCTAATACCCCTTCTTGAAATAAGTCTTCTTTTTGAAGTGATGGAGGATAATATTTAAATTTGTGAATTATTTTGTTTACTAATAGATAATGAAGCTCAATTAATTTATTCCTTATTTCTAAATTATTTTTATTTTTTAAAAAATCTTTAAATAATTTTTCTCTTTGCATTTATTCCTTCCTAAAAATATTTTTAGAAAAGATATGAAATTTTTTGTAT
>JAUZIB010000079.1:0-636 GCA_032887715.1 Candidatus Phytoplasma australasiaticum | reverse complement strand
ACTTGTAAGCACACAGTTTCAGGATCTATTTCACTCCCCTTCCGGGGTTCTTTTCACCTTTCCCTCACGGTACTAGTTCATCCGCCTTCCGATCCTCCCACGATCATATTGACGACTGGTTTGTTATGTTTCCAATTCAACTCCTCTTCTTCAAAGGCAGGTTGTTTACCACGGTCATTTCTTGGTTCCGATCTATCCCCCTGATGTGAATATCGCTTACATTGGTTCAGTGGAGGCGAGGCACCCTTTTGGATTAGTGCCTCTATCTCCTTTTTCAGGTAAGAACATTCATCAGTGGTATGGGTAATCGATTGATGGTAACGACAATACCTCGGTGGTAGGGTGCCTTTTACCTCATGTACCGGTTGGCCGACTGTAGGTCGGTAGGGAGATTTTGCACCCGATCTTTTAGGGGCCCGTCTCCCCTCCGGCCGACTAGGGCGTTCGTGATCTACCCGACTTCTCTGATCCGGTCTAGGTTTTTTGGAGCTTGATCCGGCAACTTCGTGCTGTCGTTTCTGTTTTACCGCCTCCTCTATGTCAGCCTGCCAGCTTGCCCTTTGAATGGCTTCGACATATGTTTTCGGTCGGTCATTGTGAAGGTCGACGAACAGTTTTCTTGCTCTGAGAGATTCC
>JAUZIB010000078.1:0-637 GCA_032887715.1 Candidatus Phytoplasma australasiaticum | reverse complement strand
GGAGAAATTAAATGACCAAAAAAGCATTAATCAAATAAATCGCTGAATCAAATAAAACTACCATTACTGATGCAGAAACATTTTACCACGCCTTCGAAAAGGTTTTAATCGCCGCGATTACCACCAATGCAGAAGTTGTTTTATCATCCCAAATTGGGAAATTTGTTTTAAAATCACGAAAAGCCCATATCGGTAGAAACCCCAAAACAGGAAAAAAAATCAAAATCCCTGCTAAAACTGTGGTAATTTTTAAACTTTCTCAAACTATTAAAGAAAAAGTTAAACCCTTAATTTTAAAATAACCCTATTATTTTCCTTTAAAAAAAGACAGAAAGGAGGTTAGCGATGTCATTAAACAAAAAAATTTATCTTAGTTTACTAGGATTATTGAGTTCAGGTTTGTTGTTGTTATTAATTTTCGGCATTACTAATACTAAAAACTCATCTTTAAAAAATCAAATTTCAATTCCTCAATTACCAGAAATTGATCATCAAATCCAATTAGAAAAAGCTAAAATCCGAGAACTCCAACAACAAGACCACACCTTAAAAAATCAAATTGCGGAACATATGCAAACTTTAACGGAAACTATTAACAAAATTAAAACTCTTCAAACTGAATTAACTAATAACCCCC
>JAUZIB010000077.1:0-645 GCA_032887715.1 Candidatus Phytoplasma australasiaticum | reverse complement strand
AAGAAAAGAAAAAAATAAAACAAGAAAAATATCTTTTACAACAAAAACGCATTCAAATTTTATGTTTGCATTATCAATATTTCTTTGGCCATCGTAAAATTACTAATTTATACCAACAAACTTTTAACGAACCCATTACTAAGAAAAAAGTTTATCTTATCATGAAAGAAAATAATATTTGTTGTAAGTTAAGGCCTAAAAAAAATAAATATTATTATCATAAAAATTTAAAATCTACCCTCCAAGTAATCCCCAATTTAATTAATCAAGACTTTACTACCTCCCAACCTATGCAAAAACTATTTACCGACATTACTTATTTTTCCACTCCCCAAGGATTTATTTATTTTTCATGTATTATTGATGCTTTTAATAATCAAATTATTGCTTCTCACATCTCTAATCGCCAAAATAAAAACTTAATTTTAAAGACAATTAAAAAAATTCCTCCTTTAAAAACCCCTTGTATTATTCATTCTGACCAAGGCAAAGTTTATCAATCTCTAAAAGTACAAAAAGTTTTAACTAAAAAAGGGTTTTTAATTAGCATGTCTCGTAAAGCCGCCCCACATGATAACGCCGTGATTGAAAATCTTTTTGGCCAGATGAAAAGTATTTTATTCAACCAACATCCTTTTTTATTTC
>JAUZIB010000076.1:0-664 GCA_032887715.1 Candidatus Phytoplasma australasiaticum | reverse complement strand
CAGGCGCCTAGCTGGGCGCAACAATGATGCTCACGCGACTTTGTTAACGAGTTAAGAGGGGGGAGGGGGCAAAAATTGGGTGCTTACAGGAGAAAAATCTATTCAAAAATCACACTCCACATTTGTCTAAAAACCATCCTCAAGTTTTTGCATTCGAACAAATCTTGTAAAAACAAACAATTGAGGATGCTCTAAGTAAATGACACATTTCCGTATGAAATATCTCTAAGACATCTCTCAAGGTAGGTTAACGACTATAAAATTCCTCTTGTGGAAAACTCATGTACAGTTCGAGATAATACTTAGTTTGTATGTGGGAAAACACTGTTTTGTAACGTTTTAGCTAAGGGACTAAATCGAAAAAAAATAAACAAATAGACTTTTTAAAGTAAATCACAATAGTCGAGTAATCTCAACTGGTATTAACTCTTTAACAAAAATAATGAAAATATTGAACAAAACCAATATACAAAATCAACATTTACAGAAAACTTATTTAATTTTCTAAGAAATACCACTAGAAGAAAGAAAAATAAAGAGACTTAAAAGGCTTTTAACCCAGTATTATGCCATCATTTTTTAAACAAAAAAGATATTTTTTAGCTTTATAATGTGTTTTTTTTGCTGAATGGCCAAAATGTATACCAGCTTCTAATAATTGTTT
>JAUZIB010000075.1:0-673 GCA_032887715.1 Candidatus Phytoplasma australasiaticum | reverse complement strand
ATTGAATTTTACTCAATGTTCGTAAAAGTTTAGTCTCTGTTGAAACCGTTGTTGACATAATATCAACTCCTTTCCCGATATCATTGAATAACTAGTAAATTACTTTCTTCTTTCGCCCTATAAGAGTGATTAGCTCTCTTCTTGGTAAGACGATTAACTAAATTATTCCAAATTTAGGTTTACCCTTACGACTACTAAAAAGATTCTTTATCCTTGACCATCCAGGCTTTTATTTCTGGATTAGTAAACTTAATTACTTAGTTTTAGGATTCTCCAAGTTACACTAAATATCTACCTTTGCCTTTTAGGTGAAGTGACCGCTAATGTTTTAGTGTCTTTCCTGACTGTCGGTGAGATTTCAGCTTTTCTTATTGATAAACTATACAGTTCCTCAATCCTAAACTGATAGCTGCTGAACTACACGGTTTCATTAGTTTGCGTGATAGGTATTACATTACATCTACTTTTCTTCTTGAGTCATTTCAGACTTATCCGTGAGGCAATTTGGTTGCGAGGTCTTCTTGATTAACTACTTCATCTCAACCCGCTTTTATGATCTGCTTTAATCTGTCATTCTTTCGTTTAACAGACCGATCATATCCATTCAATGTTTATCAGCATTGGTTATTGGTTAGATAACACGATATTTAGGCATATTTTGGCGCCCATTGAG
>JAUZIB010000074.1:0-676 GCA_032887715.1 Candidatus Phytoplasma australasiaticum | reverse complement strand
CTAAAACTTCCTTGCCTTCTCCAATGTATTTTTGATCTAATTTCGCAGGAATTAAATTAATAAAGTGAACATCAGCTTCCCCACAAAGGGCTTTGATTAAAAAGGTTTTACCTGTGCCAGGGGGGCCATAAAGTAAATAACCTTTAGGACGGACTTTATCGAAGTTAATTAAAGTTTGATTTGTTTTAAAATAAGTTAATAAATCTTCAAGTTCTTCTTTTTCACTTTCCATCCCATAAACATCTTTAAAAGTAACTTTCTTGGCGAGATTGGGAATCGGTTTATTTTCTTTTAAATGATTTAAACGGATAGTTAAATCTTGTTTTTGTTTGTTAAAATAAAACTTTTGGCCTTCTAAAAAAAGCTTAAAAGCGTTTAAATTTTTTAATTCGGTTTGATTGCGGCGATATTCTTTTTGCGTTTTTAAGGTTTCAATGATTTTTTGATTCGCTTCCACATAGTTCAGGGATTGGTTTAATTGCCCAATTTGTTGTTGGAGGTTTTCTTGAGTTTGGAGTTGGGCTTTTTCTTGGGCTAATTTGGCTAGTTCTGCTTGTTTTTCTTGTTGATTTTGTAAGTCTTTGTTGTGTAAAGTAGATTTAACTTCTTTTTTTTTTGTGATTCTACTTGTAATTATTAATGTAGGAAGTCTTTGTTCTGTAAAATAGAATTTAGA
>JAUZIB010000073.1:0-681 GCA_032887715.1 Candidatus Phytoplasma australasiaticum | reverse complement strand
TTCACAAGTGTGAATGCTCTAAGTGTTGTTCAAGTCCACCCAGATTCTTCCTGACCTTGTAAATTGTAATCAAGCATAATAAATGTTCTGTATCTCTTAATAGAAGGTTTTGAGATTTTTGTTTTTTTTTTTTATTTTTTTGTTTTTTTGTTAAAAAGGAGGAGGTTTTGAGATTAAATGTTCATTGCACTCGCACAAAAAGATCAGGGATGATTAACCATGTTCTCTGAATCTCTGCCTTGCAATGCATTTTTGGGTAATATTCTGCATTTCCTTTTTGAGGATACTTTTTGTCTGGGCAATGGAGATAGAAGATAGTTGTGGTGTATATATTGGTGGTGGGATCCATGCATCCCTTGATTATATTTTTGTTTTTTTTTTTTTGAGGGAATTGATTATATTTTTGTTGTTGTGCACTATTTGGTTGCACAGCCAAAACTTTCAATCCGATAATTACATTTTTTTATAAGTTCAATTCATTCTTATTTTTAAGGAAGAAAAATAAAATATAAGTAATCTTGTTAGGGTGAGTCTTATGTGAGACCGTCTCACGGATAAGTAATTAATTATTTTTCTTAAAATTACTAATTGTCATAAATAAAGATTCTAAAGAATTTATAGTCAAAAAAATATCTATCAATCGTTTAAATAACACAAAATTTGAATAAATCAAATCAATAT
>JAUZIB010000072.1:0-685 GCA_032887715.1 Candidatus Phytoplasma australasiaticum | reverse complement strand
TCCTAAAGAGAAAGACAAAGAATATGGATATGAATATAATTGGTTAAAAAAGGGAAAGGTGAAACATGACGAAACATTAGCGGATAGAGACGAATTAGAAGATGGAACAAGAGAGTAGCTAGCTTAGCTTGAGGTATATATGTACTTTGCCTACTTGTTTATCAAATCATATACTTACTTCACCTATTGCTTACTTATTCACATATTTAACTAATTCAACCAAGCATATATATCAACCATAAGCAACTTATTCCTTATGTTGGTCTTAAGAAAGTTAAAGTCAAAGAGGGGGAGGCGCGCGAAGGAGGAATTGAATAAACTTAACAGATTTAAAAGAAAATAATTGCATGCACAAAATTGTTTTGGTCAAAGGCAAGATAAAGTTTAGAAGTGGGAATGATTGAATAGACTTTATAAAACTTTTAATTTTTGAACAAAGTGCACAACAAAAGTTTTTCTTCATTCCGTTGTTTTAGTGAGATTTTTTTGCATTTGAAATCATTTAAGTGTGATTGGATCGTATATAAATATAAATAATAGAATGTAAAATAAAGTAAATACGGTCTAGGGAGAGTTTTCATAATGATTTGCCATTTGGTGTATCCCCCTAATCTATCTTCTCTTTATCTTAAAAAGAAAATTCACTAATAATGTATAAATTGCACACAGAATATACAAAGTGAAA
>JAUZIB010000071.1:0-699 GCA_032887715.1 Candidatus Phytoplasma australasiaticum | reverse complement strand
TATTTTGCGTTTATTTGTACGTGTATATTATGAAACTTAATTCTGTACATAATGACAATAATATTTTGTTAAGTGTTTGTGTGTCCTCAACTATATAATTTTGTGCATTATAAACATAAATTTTATACTTTATGAAATCAAATTATGTATATTACAATGTGGGCAAGATATAAATTGCCATTAGTTAGGTGAAGCATAGGTATATAATGAGTGTTTGGATTATATTGAGAATTTGAGATGAGACTGTAGTATTTCTGACTTCTTACTTGTCGGCGACTGAAGACATTTCGTTGCCTACTTTTTCCTTTTATATTTTCCGTTGGGTAGGATCGGAGTAGATGTGTCTTGACTCTTGATGGTCCAGCTAGCTAGCTAGATGTACGTGTTATTGTACCTATGCCGATGCATGGCATCGGAGTAGTGGGGACTCTATATAGAGTAATTAATACTATGGGTCCCCATATGTGATACGTTATTGACTTATATTTTAACTTACTATTACCATTTTCTACGTCTCAAAATTCATGTCTAATTAATTTTAAAATATTACTCCTAATAAATAAAAGAGATTATCTAAAATGGTTCATCGATTATGCCATAATTTACGAATTAGGTAATGATGAGGCTCATGAATTAGATGAAGATTTTATAGAAGCTTTAGAATATGGTATGCCCCCAACTGGTGGTTTAGGTATAGGA
>JAUZIB010000070.1:0-705 GCA_032887715.1 Candidatus Phytoplasma australasiaticum | reverse complement strand
CGATGATTTAAATAAAGTTTTTTATGAAAAGCATAAAGTTGATTTTAAAGATTCTTGTCGAGAAATTATTGATTCGAATGGTAGATTTGATTTTAAAGCTTTAATTACTAATGATCTTTAAATTACATAATCCTCTTTGTATGTAAGATTGTAGTGTATTGTTAAGTATTCCTTCTTTATTTATGCAAATAAAATAATTCATATCTTCTATCATGTTCGAGCAACCTCAAAATTTTCGAGGTACCAATTAAGAAAAAGAGAAGAGAGAAAGAAAAAGGGAGAAAAAAAAAAAGAATAAAAAACTGAAAAAGATAAAGGCCGACAACAGATAAAAAATTAAAAAAGGCTATAAATACGCGCCCAGTAGGTCCGTGCGCGATTCTTGGTGGGCTCCATAAAATAAAAAATAGGAGGAGAAAAATACAACAAAAAATCATATCATTCTCCACATTTGTTAAAAATCAACCTTAGCTTGTAATTTTTTACTGTTCCAAAAATCATGAAAAGTGCATAGATGGAGATGCTCTATTAAAAATTGGTATATTCCTTTTTTTTTTTAATGCAACAATAAGAATATATTAAATAATCTAGTGCGGAATACAAGAAGGATAAGTGGGAACCCAAACATGAGGACCAAATTTGGAACTAGCAGCTCTTACTAACACATCAGCAAAAACATTCTTTATTTTAAAGATATAGCTCAAA
>JAUZIB010000069.1:0-705 GCA_032887715.1 Candidatus Phytoplasma australasiaticum | reverse complement strand
CTTGAAAACGAACAAAAGAATGATGTGTTTGAACTGAGCCAACTAGTCTACATGCCTCTAATATATAAATTAGAGAGTACATTATTATAATTTTATTTGTTGTAGTTTATGTTTTTTTTTTTTTTTTCAAATTTGTATTCTTCCTCCAACCTTATATGGTTAACAATTTATTATGAATATTATAATTAGTCACTAATTAATTATCTTTCTTTGAATAATGTCGCATCATGAAAATCACAATTCACATCTTAAAACCTTAGAAAGAGGTAAATCTCATATATTGTGTTACATAGAGTCAAAATGAGTCATGAATCAAATTTGTGACTTTTCCGAATACAAGGATTATGTTCTATCAACTCAATCCCTTCTAGGGCAAAACAGTGAGAATTTAATTGTACCGGTGAAATAAGAGATACTACAATGCTTGAAAGTATAAAATGTTGAGATTTCTCAACATGACCATCAATATTGATATCGATAATACTTGATGGACTGGTCACAGGGGTAAAGTTTGGGAGAAGAGACCAGTTATCAATATATTTAATTGTACAAACATTATATTATTTACACAAGAATCCACATGGTTGCGCTTCTGATAAAACATACAATTGGTTTATAATAATTTCGACCTCACCAGTTTTTAAATTAGGATTTTTACTAATTCTTTCCGCTACTAAACCTTTAACTTCGACAACAGTTTCTATT
>JAUZIB010000068.1:0-716 GCA_032887715.1 Candidatus Phytoplasma australasiaticum | reverse complement strand
TTGTATTTGAATATCAGCTTTCTGTGTTAGATTCAAGGTATTTAATGGTCTCCGGAAATGCAACAGAATCTCCCCATGAAATTGTTAGAGGTATCACTTTTGTTTACCAACATTTCATTCACATATGACGTGATAATAAAGATCATTTTTTATTTGTTTTTAATGTCTAAAAAAAGGTGGCTTCATAGTTAGAATATGAGTATCGCATTTGAATGTCACGAATTTAATTCTTTCAAACTCCTTAGTCTAGCATATCATGTGTCTTTAATTGGTTATCATGAATTGATGAACTTTACTCCACTTTAAAAATGGATCTATTTATTAATCAATTACCATCATATATTGGCACATTAAATGATCAAAAAATTATAATCCAGGTAACATAATTTGGCTGGTAAAAAGAGTGCAAGGCTTCACGATAGAGACTTAAAAAATCTTGTGCCTCGTCTAAGGTAGTAGGGCGATAATATTAGTTATATTAATCAACAAGCATTGTTGTAAAAATCAATTTAGGCGAATTACCTCCTAGACGGCCAGTCGTCTTGGTGTCCAACTCGGCTGAGTTGGAGACGAACTCGGCCAAATTTTGTCAAATTAGCCGAGTTAACTCGACCAAATTGGCCTTTAGATTTTTAACGCTATTCGTAAACATGTTTGGGGTCACGAAGACATGAATAAATTAGATAAAATTATTTTAATTAGTGATAAAATAGAAG
>JAUZIB010000067.1:0-725 GCA_032887715.1 Candidatus Phytoplasma australasiaticum | reverse complement strand
ATTTTTATATAATTCATTAATTTGATATATATGGGAATTTCTGATTTTATTGTGAATTAATTTATAATTTACAAAAAAATCATATGTGTTAAATAATTTTTTTTTTGTTTTATATTCTTTTAATAATATATTTTTAAGTTTTTCAATTACATCATCTTTTAAGGTTATTTGGGGATCAATCTTGATTAATTCTTTTATAAATTTTTCTTCATCTTTGATTAATTGATTATTTGGTATTGTCAAGTTAATGTCTAAGTCTTTGTTTGCTAATTCAAGAGCTTTTGCTATTTTATTTCTTTCTAAAAATTGATTCACTATTCTTTCTTTTAAAATTACAATAATTTCATCAGGATTAACAATATTATTATCTATAAAAATTAATTTTTGTTCTTCAGGTGACAAACTTATATTATTTCGATTTAATGTTGCAGCTTTATTTATTTGTTTATTAGAAAATACTTTGGATTTTTTGATCTTATTATTAAGATTAAAGAATATTATTAAAAAAATATTTAATACTAAAAAAAACATCAAAACTGTCATTAATAATTTAATCATTTTATGTTGCGTGAATGTTTCAAACATAAATAAGCAAACCTTTTCCGTTAATTTATCTTAATTTTTTTTATTAATTGTGTTTAATTAAAATACTTTCAAATTATTAAAAAAATTAAATAAAAAATAATAAATATAAAATATATTTATATACAGTAAAAATAATTTTT
>JAUZIB010000066.1:0-740 GCA_032887715.1 Candidatus Phytoplasma australasiaticum | reverse complement strand
GCGGCACAAAGCCTTACATCCCAAACAAAGTTATGCAAAAAGGAACCAAAGGGCTAAAAAGCCTAAGTAAAGTATGAAACTATTACAAGAAGAATAATCATTCCAAGCCTTGGAGGCCTAGCCAACCACCACCTCATCCAAAATGTCTTCCATCAATATGTCACCCAGAATATGCAAACCTCCTCATCCCTTCATCTACAAACTCATAGTGAGACTCTTAGTTAACAACAATGGTCCTCCTCTCACATTAAAGTGTAAGACCGATGGCCCCAAGCCTAACTACTAACCCTCATGTCCTCACCCTTAAACAAAGGGTGGATTCTCTTATGTGGATCTCCACATTGTTACAAGAGAACCCATTTTGCCCCTTCATCTAAGCAATAAGACCTACCCTTTTAATGCAAGCCGGTTCCCCTAGCACAGAGCTCTGTGTTTTTGCCTAAGGAAACCATCATGACCTGTATCAAAAGGCATAGTAGCACAAGGGCAAGACACACCCTCAAGATGCCAGCAAGCCCCTACTCCAATAGAGATGGAACCCTTTTGTGCCAGCACCAAGAGCAATGCATCAAGCCAAAACCACCAGACCATCTTCAACAGCCCCAAAACAAACAACTTTTCAAAGCCAAAGCTCTATTAAAATTTCGCGATCCGGTTCATGTTTGGCGGTTTCCACTGAATGACCAAGTTGACTGGTAAAAATGGTTTCTACTAGATCTCTTTCTACTAAATAAGATGCC
>JAUZIB010000065.1:0-765 GCA_032887715.1 Candidatus Phytoplasma australasiaticum | reverse complement strand
TGATTTATAAATTTAATTATTTCGTTTTAGGGTTCTCCAAGTTACGCTAAATTTCTACCTTAATTCTTTAGGGGAAGTATCCTCTTTAAGAGGCTGATTCCAGGTTTTCTTATATGATAAACTATCCAATACATATCGTAAATATTGATAGCTTCTGGACTGTCCGTTTCAGCAACTTCCGGAACAGGTTTAATAATTACATCAATTTTCCTTCTTAGGCCATTACAGGCTTCTCCATAGATTTATTCGGTGGCGGAATCATCTTGACTAATTTGCTTTCGTCGCAACCCGCTTTTATGGTCTGCTTTAATCTAACCTACTTTCGTCTGTCAGACCGACCATATCCTTTCAGGGTTTATCAGCCCTGACTATTGGTTAAATAGCACGAAATTTAGGCCTCTTTGGCGCCCCGATATTTTAATTGATTTTTTTTATTATAATAATAAGTATAAAATATATTTTCGTTAAAACATTTTTTTTTGATTAATTGCCCTTCTTCATTGTAATAATAAAATGCGCATGTCGTGAAATCTTTATCTTTCTCATTATATACAGATTTAATAACTCTTGAACATGAAATGTTTTTATTATTTTTTGTTTTACTAGGATTATCATAAAAATTGTTTTCTGTTGATAAATATACGGATAGATTAATTGCGTTTTATTCAGCGATTTATCTTTGCTGTTTTATTTACAATCAGCCCCCGTCCAAACCGGACAAGCAAGTTTCCAAGCATCCGGCTTTCCATAATTTACTCTCTTTCG
>JAUZIB010000064.1:0-797 GCA_032887715.1 Candidatus Phytoplasma australasiaticum | reverse complement strand
TCAATATCTTGTAATAAGATATTAGGCGCCGGATGCTTGGAAACTTGCTTGTCCGGTTCTGTGGGGGGCTAATTTCGAATATGAAAGCAAATTTATCAATGTGCTTTCTAAACCGAGTTAATCTATCTCGATAATATTGAAAATAAAAATAATTTAAATAAATTCGATGCTTTAATGATTTTTATAAATATGTTTGAAAAGATTTTAGAAAAAAGTCAAAATCATATTTTAGTTGCTTTCGATACACAAGGTAAAACTAAAAAAAAAGAACTTTATTTAGATTATAAAAAAGGTCGCCCTCTTATACCTCAATTATTGTTAGATCAAATTATATTAGTGCAAGAATATTTAAAACTTTCTGGAATTAAATATCATTATCAAACAGGGGGCGCCAAAGAGGCCTAAATTTCGTGCTATCTAACCAATAGCCAGGGCCGATAAACCCTGAAAGGATATGGTCGGTCAGACTAACGAAAGAAAGCCGGATTATAGCAGACCATAAAAGCGGGTTGCGACGAAAGCAAATTAGTCAAGATGACTCCGCCACCGAATAATACTATGGAGAAGCCTGAAATGGCCTAAGAAGGAAAATTGATGTAATGATAAGACCTGTTCCGGAAGTTGCTGAAACGGACAGTCCAGAAGCTATTGATATAAACCTGTTGTATTCGGATAGTTTATCATATAAGAAAACCTGGAATCAGCCTCTTAAAGAGGATACTTCCCCTAAAGAATTAAGGTAGAAATTTAGCGTAACTTGGAGAACCCTAAAACGAAATAATTAAATTTATAAATCA
>JAUZIB010000063.1:0-818 GCA_032887715.1 Candidatus Phytoplasma australasiaticum | reverse complement strand
TTATGAAATAGGAGGAACTATTTATCCATTAGAAACATTTAAAGATAATGAAATTAAAAAAGAAATAATGGATTTTTTTGAAAAAATAAATGATGAAAAATATCCTAAAAATCTTGTAATAGAACATCGTTCAAGAATAGGAACACGTTCTTTATGTTACAGTATAATGCATAAATTAAATTTAACTTTTAATGTTTTGGCATTAGGAAATATTAGTAGATTTCATTTTAGAAGCGAATATTACAATAATAATAAAAATGTAAACATATTTTGGCATGAAGCTAAACAATTAATTAAAAATAATTTTTTAGAAAAAATATTAGATAGAAAAGATTTTGTAATTAAACCTCACTATGAAAGAGCAAGAATAATTAGTGTTAAAGATAAATTAAATGTTTTTTTATGTGATTTCAAACCATTCCTTTATAATATAAAAGATGTAAAAATTATTAATTATGTAAATAAAAAATGTAAATTTATTAAAATTGACTATGAAAAAATAGGGAAATTATATATATAAAAAAATGCCTCTAAATGCATTATTTTGCCCCTCTGGCTTCGTTTTAATTACAATTAATGTTTAATAGGGATTGATTTAAACACCTTTAAATCCAATTTAGTATTTAAGTGACCTTCAAAAAACCTTGTAAATACGTACTTTTATTTTTTACAACTTTACCTTTAATTTCAACGAAGCAATTTTTTAATCTATTTTGACCCCCCCTTAATTTAGGGGTATTTTTTTTATTTTTTTTCACTTTTTTTTCATTTTTTCCGTCTTCCGTCCTCATTTCGCTAGTGTTTATGGTGAGGGATTT
>JAUZIB010000062.1:0-821 GCA_032887715.1 Candidatus Phytoplasma australasiaticum | reverse complement strand
ACAAAAAAATAAAATTCATGACTTTTTTAGTATGAGAATCATACTTCATATACTCGTAATATTATAACGTTACTCTTTTAGATGGCGTTTTGTAGTCAGAGAAATTTGAACTTTTTTGAAAACTAAAAGTTGAAAAAAATTACTGACATCTGGTACAATCTTTGCCTAAAGTCCGGGTCAACTAATAATTTAATTGCATGATATTAATGAAAGTAAATCTCACATAGGGTATGAATCTTTTCCCGGGTAACTGGGAATATGTTGGATTTAAAATAAAAAAACATTTTAAGTGGTTATTTGTGATACAAATATATGTGGTGTCCACTTGCCATTTGCATCATGTCAAATTTGATTTGAGTTCTTCTAAGTTAGAAAAAAATTGACATATTGTACATTCAAAATGGATAATAGATAATTGAGAAATCAAGTATTAAAGTAAACCCATTTGAATTGAAATTTTTTGAGATGGAAATGCTTGAAAGTAACATTTGTCTCACATTAAAAATGTAAAGTGTATTTACACTAGTATATATAAAAATCACTTTTTAAGGAGTTTGAATTATATATTACAAATGCTTTATGATCTCTCACCACTATGATTGGGGGATTATCAAATTAGATTTATTTGTCATTTTAAATGCTATGATTCTATGATCTCTCCTATATATACATAGTGTTCAGGCAAATTTTCACAACGATTTAAAAACTCGTTTTCTTCTCATACGTTGTCAATTCTCTCTAAAAAATCAATGCCCACACATTCTGAAATCTTGTGTGTTCATCTTATTGTTCAAAGTGCACTAAAGGTAATTTAGTTTGAG
>JAUZIB010000061.1:0-828 GCA_032887715.1 Candidatus Phytoplasma australasiaticum | reverse complement strand
GCAACTGGACTGCAAATCTCATCTCCGCGAAATACATGCTCTATTAAACGAAGGTCAGGGCCACTAATCCCACTTTGTTGATTGATTGAAATATCACTCTCCAAATTTTATGAGATTCTCAAATCATTGAAACTGCAATATTAGTCATTCTGGCTTCGATTCGTCTTCATCCAGTTCATCGAAAAAGAGAAGAACCGGTGCTAGTTGTCATAAGCCGTACAAGTAAAGTATTTGAGCAATTTTTTTGGGATTGTGGCAATTTTTTGATAGCTACCCCTTACTCAGTCACAATGAACAAATCCAAATTTCAAGTTCTCACCACAACCTTATCTATAAAGAAAGATCCCTTACTTTGAAGAAGATGATAGTCATGCTGAAATTAAGTTTATATCAAATTTTCTAAGCTAAAGAATAATCTTTATAATTCTTACAAGTATCCTGCACTCAACAACAACAACGTAACCATCTTTTTGTTTTAAAGGAAATTGGTGATTGACCCTTAAAATTAGTCTAGTAATCATAATTTTTTTCTCACTATTATAGAATACAACCTTGTTTTGTAAACGACAGATAGCAATTAGCGGTTAACGAATAATCGATAGTGTTAACAATTTTGACTAGCGGATTGCATTCATAATTTGTAAAGAAATGTTTGGAAAAATTGGTGTTATTATATTTGGTAAAACTAATATTTATGTAAAATATCATAATGCTTTAGCAGCTAATTTTTATTTAAGAATTGCTACAGAAATTTCGTTAAAAAAGTTAATTATAGGTGGTATAAAAGCTGTTTATGAAATAGGGAAAGTATTTCGTAATGAAGGTGTT
>JAUZIB010000060.1:0-835 GCA_032887715.1 Candidatus Phytoplasma australasiaticum | reverse complement strand
TAGTTTATCATATAAGAAAACCTGGAATCAGCCTCTTAAAGAGGATACTTCCCCTAAAGAATTAAGGTAGAAATTTAGCGTAACTTGGAGAACCCTAAAACGAAATAATTAAATTTATAAATCAGGATATGAAAGCCCTGATAGTCAAGGGTAAAGAACCTTCTTAGTAGTCGTAAGAGTAAACCTAGATTTGGAATAAGCTAGTTAATCGTCTTACCAAGAAGAGAGATAACAACTCTCATAGGGCGAAAGAAGAAAGTAATTTATTGTTTATTCATTGATTGAGACCGTGGAAGGGATAGGTAAAACCTATGAATGATTTTGAGTCATTAAAATCGAGGCTTCTCCGGACAATGAATGAAATTCATGACCAATCTTTAAAACAACGCATATTAAAATAAGAACTTAAATGGGGAATAAAATACAACTTAAAACTCAGAGAGACAAAAAATTGATTCATGAGACAACTTCTCCTGGAAAAGAATCAAAATAATGAGAAACTATCAAAGTGAAATAACCGAAATAGTCATCAATCCCCATCTCTTCAAAAGGTGGACCATATTAATTGACAAGTTAACAGCACGAAAATGTGAAGTTTGCCAGTCGAAAATCAACCTCTGGAAATTCATCATATCGGAATCATTAGAGATGCTAATTGGCGAAGCATGATGAATAAAAGAACCATAGTACTTTGTCAAGGTTGTTATCGCAAGAGAACCAACCAACAAATGAGGGATATTAGAATATTTGAAAAGAATAAAAGGTCAAGAATAAGCAATCATTTAACCAGTGGTGACACGAAGTTAAACCCGGAAAGGGATAAATTATGGAAAGC
>JAUZIB010000059.1:0-860 GCA_032887715.1 Candidatus Phytoplasma australasiaticum | reverse complement strand
AAAAAAGCCTATGAAGATAAAAAATTACAATTCAAAAACGATATTTTAAAATCTCTTCATTCCCTTTATGATATCACCTCAGCTGAGGGATAAATAACAAAAGGAGTTATAAGTTAAAATGATGCAAATAAAAAATAAATTACATCTTTTACCATTATTTTTAATTAGTTATTTAGGATTATTCGCCTTAATCAATATTAATCCAGTTATGGCAATGAAACCAAAACTTCCAATAACTAGTAGTAAACAACCTGTTAATAATAACCTTACCACTTCCATTGAAGAAAAAATAACTACTTTAAAACAGGAAATTTATAATAATGCAATCGAAATAACAAATATAAGTAAATCATTACAAGAATTAGTTAATATCAATGATGATCGACAAAAAATTCTCTTAAAATTAAAAGAAAATTACAAAAAATTAATTGATAATCAAAAAAAACAAATAAAACTTTTTCAAAAATTTTTAAAAGATTTAAATGATGATTTAAATGATGAAAATAACTAAAATATTATTAATATAAAAAAATTTATTTAATTTATAAGACCCTCCTTTAAGGGTCTTTTTTATTTAACCATATAAAACTTAATTTGGAATAAATAATTAAGTTACTTTCTTGGGATAAAAGTTAACTATTTCTATAGGGCGAAAGAAGTCAATAATTTATTTTTTATTAAAAAAAAGTTATCAAGGAAGGAGTGTGCATAAAATTTAAATATACATCCGCAGATTTTTATATAATTCATTAATTTGATATATATGGGAATTTCTGATTTTATTGTGAATTAATTTATAATTTACAAAAAAATCATATGTGTTAAATAATTTTTTTTTTGTTTTATATTCTTTTAATAAT
>JAUZIB010000058.1:0-871 GCA_032887715.1 Candidatus Phytoplasma australasiaticum | reverse complement strand
CTGCGAAATCCGAGAACCCAATTAAGAGCTGCAGCCCGCGTTCCCAACGCCTCTCAACCCTCCGCTATATAGAATCATTAACACAGTTGGTGGGTTTTTTTAATGGGACACAAAAATATGACACTTTTGAAAAGGATACATAGATTGGAAAAGAAAATTCATGGAATGCATGTTTGATTAAGAAAAAAGCACTCCAAAGAGCTCATATTGTTAGGAGTTTTATATTTGTATTGTAGTAGGACACTATTATGTATTGACATATTGCCTCTTATGTTCTCTTGTGATTATACAATTCAGACTTTCAATCCTTATATGGTATTAGTAGGTTTCCAGGTGTTTGACATGGCTAACTCTGGCTCTCACGATGGCTCTGTTGAGGCTTTTTCTGAACAGACCGTCTCTGACGTCGCCATGTCAGCTCCTCCGCAGACCAATACTTCCCTTTCATCTGCGCATCATTTTGTTTCTCTGAAGTTGTCTTCACGAAACTATCTATTCTGGAGGACTCAAATGGTTCCTTTCTTGTCTGGACAAGGCCTTATTAGGGTTTGTGGATGTCACCTTTCCTTGTTTGATTGACACGCCGCAAGCACAACCATCAACTGGTGCCCCTTCCGCCACTGCTACTTCGCCGGCGTTGACACTGACCCCTACGACCTAGCAACGTCAAGATCAAGCGATTCTTTCCCTTTTGATTTCACCGCTTTCTGAAGATGTCATGCACCTGGCGATTGGGAAGACGACGTCTCGACAATTATAGCTGATCTCTCTTCTTGGTAAGACGATTAACTAGCTTATTCCAAATCTAGGTTTACTCTTACGACTACTAAGAAGGTTCTTTACCCTTGACTATCAGGGCTTTCATATCCTG
>JAUZIB010000057.1:0-877 GCA_032887715.1 Candidatus Phytoplasma australasiaticum | reverse complement strand
GAATCGTGATAGAATTACTACATTTCGTTATTTCTAACTATTATAATAAGCCCCACACACCACCGGACAAGCTAGTTTCCCAGCATCCGGCGATTATTTAAGTGATAATTTAGTTTAGCTAAAAATTTATCTTTTCTTGAGTTTTTCTCCATCTAGATAGATCAAAACTCGATATTATCAGACAATAATAAATAATCATTATTTTAGCTTATCTAAAAAATTAAATTTAAATAAGTTTAAGATTTATAAAATTACTAAACCCTCACAAAAATTTCCTCTTTCGCCTTGTACCAAGCTTTCCTTGGCTCCTTGGTGAGTCAGTTTAATCAAGCGTTCCAACTTAATTCTTAAATTTCTCACGACTACTATGATTCTGCTTTCTCCTTGCCCCCAAAGTGCATACCTTGTTTTAATAATTAATATTTATTCAATTATTGAGGTTTAGGAGGATGAAAGTTACTCTTAATATTTACCATTATTGACTTTTAGGCGAGATGACCAAAACTAAATTTAAAATAAATTTTAAAACAAATTGAATACCTTTTAGTTTTGGTAGGTCCCAAGTATTGTTATTGATAATACCATGAAATAGGGATTTATTTTCATAGTTACTTGGCTTGATAGATATATATAGTTTTCTATCAGTCGAGATATCACTCCATTTTATTCTCTTAGCCTCGTTTCAGAGGTTATCCATGAGTCATAATTCAGTTTACAAGATTTCCTAGACTAAACTATTTCGTCCGTTCCTTGTTTTTATAATCTACTATAATTATTATTTCTTTCGTTATAATAACCGACTATATACTGCTACTGATTATCATACAGTAGGTGATTGGTTAAATCACTAAATATAAGGCATCTTTTTCGTCCACCC
>JAUZIB010000056.1:0-887 GCA_032887715.1 Candidatus Phytoplasma australasiaticum | reverse complement strand
TGATTCCACATCTAGGTTTACCCTTACGACTACTAAGAAGATTCTTTATCCTTAACCATCAGGACTTTTATTTCCTGAGTTGTAAATTTAATTACTTAGTTTTAGGATTCTCCAAGTTACTCTAAATATCAACCTTGATTCCTTAGGTGAAGTGACCACTATTATTTTGGTGGTGAGATTCCAGATTCTTACTTGATAAACTATCCAACCCCTCTGCTAGATTAAATAGATTCTGGACTGCTCGTATATAGTAGTTTACGAGACAGGTTTTCGTATTACATCTTCTTAGCTTCTTAGGCCCTTTCAGGTTTATCCTTAGAATCATTCGGTGGCGGTATCATCTTGACTAACTACTTCATCGCAACCCGCTTTTAAGAACTGCTATAGTTCATTATTGTTTCCTTTAACAAACCGTTCTTATCCTTTCAATGTTTATCTCACTGGTGATTGGTTAAATCACACGATATTTAGGCATCTTTGGCGCCCCAGAAGGACGAATAACTTTTTTATTTATTATTCTTAAAACAGGAATCGGTAAATATTGTTGTTGAATGGGTAAGCGAGATAAAATTAAATCATTAGAACTATTCTTTTTAAAAAAATGTTTTACCAAACGATCTTCTAAAGAATTAAAACTAATAACTACTATAATACCACCTTTTTTTAATAATTTTAAACTTTGTTCTAAAGCTGTTTTCAAACATTTTAATTCTTGATTAACTTCTATACGTAAAGCTTGAAAAATTCTTTTGGCACTATGTATACGGATAGATTAATTGCGTTTTATTCAGCGATTTATCTTTGCTGTTTTATTTACAATCAGCCCCCGTCCAAACCGGACAAGCAAGTTTCCAAGCATCCGGCTTTCCATAATTTACTCTCTTTCG
>JAUZIB010000055.1:0-953 GCA_032887715.1 Candidatus Phytoplasma australasiaticum | reverse complement strand
CCTCACACCCCCCGCCCCCTCGCCACGCCAGCCTCCTCACCTCCAACCCACTCACCCTCTCCCCACTGCTACCTCGAAAATAAACACACACCAAAATATTAATAGTAACATCCGCACCATTATACTTCATATAATTTATGAGAAAGTCTACCGTACGGATTAAGACGTGCGCCTCTTGCCTCAACTACAATTCAAAAAGTGTTTGAAGGAAGATTTAGGTTTGTACCATGTGAGAGTAATGTCCACACAGTATTTAATATAAACTCAAAAATTTTATTCATTCACTTTTAGATTGTATCGTGGAAGACATATCAATACAGTAATTAATTGATACATTATGATTATTTTTATAGTTTATATATTAATTTAAAACTTGAACTACTGTACTACACTCCATTTTGATTAATGTTTTTTTTTATTATTATTATATAAGTTTAGTTGAAGTAAACGGATGAGTCTGAAATAATTGGAGAGTTAGATTGGGAGTTTGGGACATAGTGAGTCGATTTCTGTACTCACCGAAAATTTTGACTTTTTCGAAAGTGTACACTTTTGCTAACGTCTCAAATTTTCTATGTACCAACTTTTTGTTTGACCATTAAACACAAAAAGAAAAGGAAAATAACAAAGTTAAATTGATCATCTTCTTTTGGTGAACTCAATTTTTAGTAAATTATTCAGCAAAAATTTTAACAACTATTTAATATTGTGTATTGTTTTTGTGCAATATGCTAATAGTTTAAAAATCATAGAGGTATAATAAATTAAGAACTCAATCAGGAAGCTGTTAGTGAGAACTAAACTCGTGATATTTAGACAAAATATTATCTTTCATCTATTTTTTTTTCTTTAGATAAAATAGAAGATTGATTATTTTTTAAAAATTTATAACTTGAAATGATATCTTTGGCTGCTCCATAATTGTTTAGAATGCAATGATATGTGTACGAGCA
>JAUZIB010000054.1:0-981 GCA_032887715.1 Candidatus Phytoplasma australasiaticum | reverse complement strand
GACTACTAAGAAGATTCTTTATCCTTAACCATCAGGGCTTTTATTTCCTGATTTGTAAATTTAATTACTTGGTTTTAGGATTCTCCAAGTTACGCTAAATTTCTACCTTAATTCTTTAGGGGAAGTATCCTCTTTAGGAGGTTGATTCCAGGTTTTCTTATATGATAAACTACCCAATACTGAAATTATATATTAGTAGACTCTGGACTGTCCGAGTATAAAGCAACTTCCGAAACAGGTTATGGTATTACATCAATTTCCTTCTTAGGCCATTTCAGGCTTCTCCATGGAATTATTAGGTGGCGGCATCATCTTGACTAAATTGCTTTCGTCGCAATCCGCTTTTATGGTCTGCTATAATCCGTCATTCTTTCGTTTGACTGACCGACCATATCCTTTCAGGGTTTATCGGCCCTGGCTATTGGTTAGATAGCACGAAATTTAGGCATCTTTGGCGCCCATTTCAAACCATTAATATTGTTGTATTTAGTAACCTGTTTTATAAAATTTTTTTCATTATATTCCTCGAACATAACAGGAAACTGATCATCCCGATGTTCATAATACGGATAGATTAATTGCGTTTTATTCAGCGATTCGTTTTTGCTGTTTTATTTACAATCAGCCCCCGTCCAAACCGGACAAGCAAGTTTCCAAGCATCCGGCTTTCCATAATTTACTCTCTTTCGAGAACTAATTTCTCCTCGCGGTTAATTAGCTATTTGTTCTTATCGCTCTCGTTTCTAATATCCTGTATTTGTTGATTTGTTACCTTTCGATGACAATTCATACATAGTACCTTGGTTCTTTTATTCATGATACTTTTGCGAACCGCATTACGAATTGCCCCAATATGATGAATTTGTAGTTGGGTTGTTTTGTCGCAATTCTCACAACGTTCCGCTTTTAGACGGTCAGTTAGATGGGTGCGACCTTGGAAAATATACTTACTGATGGTAATATCCGGATTACCCTTATAGT
>JAUZIB010000053.1:0-1026 GCA_032887715.1 Candidatus Phytoplasma australasiaticum | reverse complement strand
TTTGCTGTTTTATTTACAATCAGCCCCCGTCCAAACCGGACAAGCAAGTTTCCAAGCATCCGGCTTTCCATAATTTACTCTCTTTCGAGAACTAATTTCTCCTTGCGGTCGATTAGTTATTTATTCTTATTGTTCTTACTCTTTCTGATATCATGTATTTGTTGATTGGTTATCTTACGATGACAATTTCTGCACAATACCTTTGTTCTTTTATTCATAATACTTTGGTGATGCGCATTGCGTACCGTACCAATGTGATGAATTTGTAGTTGGGTTGTCCTTGTCGCAATTCTCACAACGTTCCGCTTTTAAACGGTCAGTTAAATGCGTACGACCTTGGAATACAAATCTATTAATGGTAATATCTGGGTTTCCCTTATAGTTACGCATTATTTTAATTTTATTCCAAGAGTAAACACCCCATGGTTCGTATTGGGTTTTTTCCTTTATTAAGGTAGGAAATACCCCAAGTTGAACCTATCCCACGTTTCTTTCGAACTTTGGCAATTGTCGTTTTCCGTATTCTTGCCAGTGTTTTCAAACAGCTGTATTCAGCTAGATAACTTAAGTGAGTCAAAACAGTTAGATTGTTAGCTAAACAAAAGTATTGGATAATTCCCCCGAACGATTGTTCTATAGGTTCGAATTATTTCTAATTCGTCTCTATCCGCTAATGCTTCGTCGTGTTTCACCTTTCCCTTTTTTAACCAATTATATTCATATCCATATTCTTCCGCTTTCGCTTGGGGAATTTGGATTTGAACCTGACCATTTAAGGAGTTCTTGGTGACTTTTCCTTTTCGTGTACTATTGGTAGAATTTACCTTAATCATGTAGGATAGAAACCTCGTTCCTTTATTGGCTCTTACAATTTTCGATTTATCCTTGTTGATGACGAGTTTTAAGTCCTGCTCTAACCATTGAGTTACTTGGTCTTTGATTCTTTCGGCTTTATCATATTCACCTTTAATGCCAATAATAAAGTCATCAGCATAGTGGATATATTCAACTCTTGGTTTTGGATTT
>JAUZIB010000052.1:0-1057 GCA_032887715.1 Candidatus Phytoplasma australasiaticum | reverse complement strand
ATGGTTACCGCCCAAAACCGGTTAAAAGAATATTCATTCCTAAAGATAATAAAAAAACCAGACCCCTAGGGTTACCAACCATTAAAGATCGGTTGATTCAAAAATGCTTGGAACAACTCTTAACTCCTTATTTTGAGGGAATCTTCTCAGAATGGAGCTTTGGATTTAGAACCAAAAAGTCCTGTCACGACGCCATCAAACGCGTTAAACAAAGATTTAAAGGAATTGATTACCTTGTCAAGATTGACCTAAAAGGTTACTTTGATACCATCAACCATGAGATTCTTATGATGACCTTGAGTAAATTCATCAGAAAGAATAAAACTTTATCGACCATTAACAAATGGTTGAAAGCTGGTTTCATGAAAGAAGGGATCAAATATGAATCTTTATCAGGCTCTCCTCAAGGGGGAATTATTTCCCCTTTGTTGGCGAATGTATATTTACATTACATCGACCTTAGAATGGACGAGCTAATTAAAGAAGGAAAACCAATTAAGAAGAGTAACCCAGAATATTGGAAGGCATGGAAAATACACCAGCATCGTAATCTGGGAGTGGACAGAGACATCAACCTAAATCTAAATCCAAGAGTTGAATATAGCCGTTATGCTGATGACTTTATTATTGGCGTTAAGGGGGGATATAACGAGGCATATAATATCAAAAACCAAGTAACGCAATGGCTAAAGCAAGATCTGAACCTTACGGTTAGTAAGGATAAGTCCAAAATTGTTAAAGCCAACAAAGGAACGAGGTTTCTATCCTACATGGTAAAGATCTACCCCACCAATAAAACTCGCGAAAGGAAAACCTGCAGGAATTCCTTAAATGGCAAAGTTCTAATCCAGATTCCTAAAGCGAAAGCCAAAGAATATGGGGAGGAATATAATTGGTTGAAAAAGGGAAAGGTGAGACACGATGAAACATTAGCGGATAGAGACGAATTAGAAATAATTCGAATCTATCAAACAATTGTCCGAGGAATCATCCGATACTTTTGTTTTGCTAACAATCTAAGTGCTCTAACCCATCTAAATTATCTAGCTGAATATAG
>JAUZIB010000051.1:0-1075 GCA_032887715.1 Candidatus Phytoplasma australasiaticum | reverse complement strand
TCTGAATAATAAAAGATATAAGTTAAATTGTTGGAGAAAGAGGTTGATTTTTTTTGAATTATTTAGATCAAAATATTAATCCTTATCGCCATTTTATTGGAGCTAAAGTTAGTGTTGCATATTTTCGTTTCTTAGGTGATGGTTTGTGCCATTTCAATCATTTTCCAGCATCTTGTGCTCAGATGACATGTAGACTACATGATGTAGTGACTCTTCCATATGAGAGATCATGAGGTCAAGCCTCAATGGAGGCGACTCTTTGTGCTTCAACAGGTTAAAAAATATAAATGAACAAATACTACAATGTAATAAAGTCTCTTGTATTTAAGAAAAAAAATAACCCTACCATTCACTATTGTTATCACAGGTAAAGGGAATACTAGAAGACAATTATACAATTCACTATAATTGTCCCAAGTAAATAGAAGTTTGCCTATATCGGCATTTCAATTGGAAGTTCAACTCCCTAAATTGTTACTTCTTAGTAAATTTTGCTAATTGCTCCCAAGAGCACCAATAGCACTAGACATGACAATTTGCAACAAGATACCAAATTGACTACAAAAACAATGGGTTAGTGATGTTTAGCTTTAATGTAGTCTTTCTGTGTCATCAAAAGGTTGACCTGTTAAGAATCCATTAAATTTCATTTCTTAACAAGTCAAATCGCCTAACATGTTAAGAACCCCTTTGTTGGTTTTACGGCTACGAGGTAATTGGTCGACAGGTAAACACAACTGTAAAACAAATGCGAAAAGATGTAAGGACCACAAAGAAAATTGAAATTTGAACCCCCGGCACTATGACCCCATGGGGTATTTATACATGGCTAATCAATGGAAAAATGAATGGAAAAAGTTAACAAATTTAGACTTAAGAAACCTTCCTAAATTGATTTTTGGGCTAGGTTTCCTAAGTTGTGAGATTTCTTTCTTAAAGTTAATTTTATAGTAAAGCTCTAACATGAATAAAGATGATTTGATATAATTAATTATAGTATTATTGTATATATATAGAAGTGCAATCGGATGCCACCAGACCACGAGGTCTTTGGCACATTTTTCTTACTTTATTT
>JAUZIB010000050.1:0-1091 GCA_032887715.1 Candidatus Phytoplasma australasiaticum | reverse complement strand
GCATTTTTCTAATTTTATCCCAAGAATAGACAACCCATGGTTCAAATTGGGTTTTTCCTTTATTATGATAAGGAATACCCCAAGTTGATCCTATATTAAGTTTCTTCCGAACTCTAGCAATTGACGTCTTCCGTTTCCTTGCTAGTGTTTTCAAACAGCTGTATTCAGCTAGATAATTTAAGTGAGTCAAAACACTTAGATTGTTAGCCCAACAAAAGTATTGGATAATTCCTCTAACAATTGTCTTATAGGTCCGGATTATTTCTAATTCGTCTCTTTCTGCTAATGTTTCGTCGTGTTTCACCTTTCCCTTTTTTAACCAATTATATTCATATCCATATTCTGTTGCTTTCGCCTTGGGAATTTGGATTTGAACTTGACCGTTCAAGGAATTCTTGGTAGTTTTCCTTTCCCGAGTTTTATTGGTAGGGTTAACTTTTATCATGTAGGATAGAAACCGAGTTCCTTTATTGGCTTTAACAATTTTGGACTTATCCTTACTGACAGTAAGGTTCAGATCTTGCTTTAGCCATTGTGTTACTTGGTCTTTGATTCTTTCGGCTTTATCATATTCACCTTTAATGCCGATGATAAAATCATCAGCATAGCGGATGTATTCCACTCTTGGTTTTGGATTTTGATTAATTACACTGTCAATACCCAGTTTATGATGCTGATTTTTAAGCCATGTCTTATTATATTCTGGGTTTCTCTTCTTAATCGGTTTTCCTTCTCTAATTAGCTCGTCCATTTTAAGATCGATGTAATGTAGGTATACATTGGCTAATAAGGGGGGGATGATACCTCCCTGGGGAGAACCCGATAAGGATTCATATTTGATGCCATCCTTCATGAACCCAGCTTTTAGCCATCTATTAATGGTTGAGAGCGTTTTATTCTTTTTGATGAACTGATTTAGGGTTCTTATCAGAATCTCATGATTGATGTTATCAAAGTAACCTTTTAAGTCAATTTTGACAAGGTAATCAATTCCTTTAAATCTTTGTTTGACACGTTTGATAGCGTCATGACAGGATTTTTTGGTTCTAAATCCAAAGCTCCATTCCGAGAAAATATTTTCGAAATAAGGA
>JAUZIB010000049.1:0-1095 GCA_032887715.1 Candidatus Phytoplasma australasiaticum | reverse complement strand
AATTATCTAGCTGAATATAGCTGTTTGAAAACATTAGCAAGAAAACGGAAAACGTCAATTGCTAGAGTTCGGAAGAAACTTAATATAGGATCAACTTGGGGTATTCCTTATCATAATAAAGGAAAAAACCAATACGAACCATGGGATGTCTACTCTTGGAATAAAATTAAGACAATGCGTAATTACAAGGGAAACCCTGATATTACCATTAATAAATATATATTCCAAGGTCGTACGCATCTAACTGACCGTCTAAAAGCGGAACGTTGTGAGAATTGCGACAAAACAACCCAACTTCAAATTCATCATATTGGCACAATTCGCAATGCGAATCGTAAAAGTATCATGAACAAAAGAACTAAAGTATTATGTAAGAATTGTCATCGAAAGGTAACAAATCAACAAATACAAGATATCAGAAACAAGAACGATAAGAACAAATAGCTAATTAACCGTAAGGAGAAATTAGTTATCGAAAGAGAGTAAATTATGGAAAGCCGGATGCTTGGAAACTTGCTTGTCCGGTTTGGACGGGGGCTGATTGTAAATAAAACAGCAAAGATAAATCGCTGAATAAAACGCAATTAATCTATCCGTATTTTATTATTTATAATAAAAATTTTATGTTTTTATTTTTTATATTTAATTAATAATTATTATTTAAAATATTTCTTAAGCTAAATACTCTTCTAATTGCGAATACATAGTTCATCAAGCACTCGGTTTGCATAACCCTCCCTTTTATACTTGTTACAACTAGTTAATCAAACTTATGATTCTATTTGTGTTCGTAGTATCGACCACGATTTAGCAAAACTCGAAACAGATGAAAAAAAGATTATCAACAGCAAATAACTAATGATTAAAATCGTTAAGAACATGATCATTTAACAATCAATCATCAATCATCATCGAAGAATTAATCCATAAACAAAAAGAAGTTTCCAACCCTAAAGATTTATTAAATAAACAACAAAAAAACCAAAAATATGCTCCATTCTATCAACCAATTATCAACAAAATAATGATGAAATAAATTTTCATCATTATTTTGTTTCATCATTTCTTTCTTAAAGGTATATAATAGGGATATAT
>JAUZIB010000048.1:0-1111 GCA_032887715.1 Candidatus Phytoplasma australasiaticum | reverse complement strand
TTGTTTTTATAATCTACTATAATTATTATTTCTTTCGTTATAATAACCGACTATATACTGCTACTGATTATCATACAGTAGGTGATTGGTTAAATCACTAAATATAAGGCATCTTTTTCGTCCACCCGCGATCTCCTGCGTGACAGGCAAGCATGTTAACCACTACACCATCGGACCATATTATTATTATTTGGTTGCGGGAGTAGGATTCGAACCTACGACCTTCGGATTATGAGCCCGACGAGCTACCAAACTGCTCTATCCCGCGATCTTTAATTAATTGGCGGAGGAAGAGGGATTCGAACCCCCGCGTCTTTGTAGACCTTCCAGTTTTCAAGACTGGCCCCTTCAACCGGACTTGGGTATTCCTCCGTAATATATAAACTGGTGGACCCGGTAGGATTCGAACCTACGACCAACCGGTTATGAGCCGGTGGCTCTGACCAGCTGAGCTACAGGTCCATACACGCATCATTAAATATTAACTTTAATGGTAGCGGTAAAGGGATTTGAACCCATGACCTCACGGGTATGAACCGAGTGCTCTAGCCAACTGAGCTATACCGCCGCCTTTAAAAACATCATTTACAATACATTTTATAAATTTTTTGGTGGAGCTTAGCGGATTCGAACCGCTGACCTCCTGTGTGCAAAACAGGCGCTCTACCAACTGAGCTAAAACCCCTTTTTTTTATGGTACCTGAAGCCGGACTTGAACCGGCACGACGTAAAGTCATGGGATTTTAAGTCCCACGTGTCTACCTATTCCACCATTCAGGCCCTTAAAAATATATTTTTATAATTCTAAATAAACTAAAAATTATAAAGTGGTGTCCCGTAAAGGATTCGAACCTTTGACACCTTGATTAAAAGTCAAGTGCTCTACCAACTGAGCTAACGGGACATTTTTTTGGTGCCAAAAGCAGGAATCGAACCCGCAACCTACTGATTACAAGTCAGTTGCTCTACCAATTGAGCTATTTTGGCTTAAATAACACTTATAATTACTTAAAAATCTTAAAAAATGTGTACTTTTAAGTTTCCGGTTTTGGTAGAGAATGAGGGGATCGAACCCCCGACCTTCTGCTTGTAAGGCAGACGCTCTCCCAGC
>JAUZIB010000047.1:0-1127 GCA_032887715.1 Candidatus Phytoplasma australasiaticum | reverse complement strand
AATGATTAACTCCCTACTTTGAGAATATCTTTTCGGAATGGAGTTTTGGATTTAGACTCAAGAAATCGAGGCTAGACGTGATAAAGCGGATGAAACAGAGATTTCAAGGTATTTGACTATCTGATTAAGATTAACATTGAAGGTTTCTTGACACCATTAACCATGATATCCTTCAAAAGATGCTACACAAGTACATCTGCAAAGAAAAAAGTGCTCAAAACCATCCAAGGATGGCTGAGAGCAGGTGTTATGGCAAGATAAACAATGTATAAATCAATATCAGGTTCTCCACCAGAAAGGATTATCTCTTCCCTACTAGCTAATATCTATCTAGATTATCTGAATAAGAAATTAGGTGTATTAGTTAAGGATGAAAACCGCAGTTCAAAATAAATCCGGAGTACAGAAAAGCCACACGATTAAGAATTTACAAGGAAAGGGAGAAATTCAACAGCCAGATAAATCGTAATATATTGCTAACAAGGAAAACCGTAAAAGGATATACTTACAACTATGGTTGGACAAAAGGGGAAAAAGTACCTGATCAAACCCTAATTCATCGGGAACCTTTGGAAATCATTAGGACATATAAAACAATTATCCGAGGGATTATTCAATATTTCTGTATGGTAAGGAACCTAAGTCAACTAACGTACTTAAATTAAATCGCCGAATACAGTTGTTTAAAGACACTAGCAGGTAAATGGGAAATTTCCATTGCTAGAGTTCGGAGGAAGCTCAACCATCCGCTAGGATGGGGTATTAAATACAATTTACAACCCCGAAAGGTAAAAGTTGAGTTATGGGATAACTTTTCCTGGAAAAGAATCAAAAGAATGAGCAACTATCAAAGTGAAATAACCGAAATAGTTATCAATTCGAATCTCTTCAAAGGGAGAGCGAAATTAACCGACCGGTTAACCGCACAAAAATGCGAGGTCTGTCAGTTAGAAAATCAATCCCGCGAAATCCACCATATCGGAACCATTAGAGACGCTAATTGGCGAAGTATGATGAACAAAAAACAACTGTACTCTGTCAGGTTTGTCATCGGAAGAGGACCAACCAACAAATGCATGATATTAGAATATTTGAAAAGAACAAAAGGTCAAGAATAAGCATTTAAC
>JAUZIB010000046.1:0-1210 GCA_032887715.1 Candidatus Phytoplasma australasiaticum | reverse complement strand
CCGGGTTTAACTTCGTGTCACCACTGGTTAAATGTTTATTCTTGACCTTTTGCACTTTTCGAATATTCTAATATTAACTTTACCATTAAAAGAATTATTAGTTTCTTGATTATGGTATTCCTGGTGGGATTAATTTTAACCAATTAGGATAGAAATTTACATTTTTTGGTTGCTGGAACAATTTGGGATTTATCCCTGCTAACTTTAAGACCTAAGTCTTTCGTTAATTATTGACTAACTAGTTTCTTAATTCTTTCCGTTTTATCTCTCTCTCTTTTAATGCCGATAATAAAATCATCGGCTATCTTACGTATTCGACGCGAGAGTTGGAATTGAAGTTAATTTGGCTGTTTATTTTATCCCTTTTTTTATCGCTTTCAACTACCCTTGGATGGTTTAAGCACTTTTTTGCGGATGTACTTGCGGAGCATCTTTTGGAGGATATCATGATTAATGGCGTCAAAACCTTCAATGTCAATCTTAATCATCAGGTAGTCAATACCCTTGAATCTTTATTTGATTCGCTTTACCGCGTCCAATCCCCGATTTCTTGGGTCTAAATCCAAAACTCCATTCCGAAAAGAGATTCTCAAAATAGAGAGTTAATAATTGTTCCAGGTCTTTTTGGATGATTCTATCTTGCATGATTGGGATTCTAAGTGGTCTGGTTTTACCCTTTCCCTTCGGAATGTGAACTCTTCTAACCAGTTTCGAGTTATATTAGTTGTGAACGTATTTTTGGTGATATTTTTCTAATTTGTTTAAGTCCATATCATTTATTATTTTCCCGTCTATCCTAGGTGTTTCTGCCCCTTTATTGGTGGTAACCTGATTAAACGCGAGGTAGGTATTAGTTAGGTTGTTCATTCCCTATTTAAGTTCTTGTTTTAATATGCGTTGTTTTAAAGATTGGTCATGAATTTGATTCATTGTCCAGAGAAGCTTCGATTTTAATGACTCAAAATCATTCATAGGTTTTTTTACCTATCCCTTCCACGGTCTCAATGACTAAACAATAAATTACTTTCTTCTTTCGCCCTATGAGAGTGATTACCTCTCTTCTTGGTAAGACGATTGTCTAGATGATTCCACATCTAGGTTTACCCTTACGACTACTAAGAAGATTCTTTATCCTTAACCATCAGGACTTTTATTTCCTGAGTTGTAAATTTAATTACTTAGTTTTAGGATTCTCCAAGTTACTCTAAAT
>JAUZIB010000045.1:0-1219 GCA_032887715.1 Candidatus Phytoplasma australasiaticum | reverse complement strand
ATTATTAAAAGAATATAAAACAAAAAAAAAATTATTTAACACATATGATTTTTTTGTAAATTATAAATTAATTCACAATAAAATCAGAAATTCCCATATATATCAAATTAATGAATTATATAAAAATTCGCAAATCCAAAATATAAAATATCCTTTTTATACGATAGTATTAAAGTTGATTTTAGAAGATAAAGAAAAGGAAATCGTTAAATTAAAAGAACAACTTAAAAAATTGCAAGCTAAATTCAATTATTATAATGTAATAGAAAATCGAATAAAAAATGAAAAAGCATTTGAAAATAATTTAATAGCAATAGATTCAACATTAACATATCAACAAAATTTGTTAATTTTAAAAGAAAAGATAAAAAATCAATTTAAAGAAAAAAATAAATTAGCGCAATTATATGATCAAATGCGAGCAGAAATAGAAATATCTACTTTAAAACCTGAAGAACAACTCTATACTCAAAACGAAGAAGATTATATAAATAACTCCTTATTTACATCTGTAAATATACCAAATTCAGAAGAAAAAATTTTAGAACATTTCCAGAGAATATTATTATTAGAATATCAAAATAAAAAAAATATTTTAAATTTATATAGTTCTTATTTAAGAGATATAATAGATATAATGTTGAATGCAAAATCAAATAATTTTATAACATGGTCACCAACTAAAATAGGTTTAATAAATAAAATAATAAATAATCCATTATTTACTTTATTTCTAAGACTTCAAATAGAAGATGCTCAAAACGAAATTATTAATTTAAAAGAGCAAATGAAAGATATACCTGCAACTCTAAAAAATTTAGAGGATACAAAAAATGAATTACAAAATGATTTTCAAAATCAATTAAAAAATTATTTTATTACTTATGATAAAAAAATTAATGATTTAAAAGATAAAATAGAAGAATTAACTACAAATATTGAAAGACACGATGAAAGTATTCTAAATTTCGATAAAAGATTAAAAACATTAACTGAAATTGATCAAAAACACGATGAAAGTATTATTGATTTCAATAAAAGATTAAAAACATTAACTGAAAGTGATGAAAGACACGACAAAAATAATCAAAGACACGATGAAAGTATTCTAAATTTCGATAAAAGATTAAAAACATTAACTGAAATTGATCAAAAACACGATGAAAGTATTATTGATTTCAATAAAAGATTAAAAACATTAACTGAAAGTGATGAAAGA
>JAUZIB010000044.1:0-1241 GCA_032887715.1 Candidatus Phytoplasma australasiaticum | reverse complement strand
TGATGATGAAAATTACAAAAAAGAATTAAAAAAAGCCTATGAAGATAAAAAATTACAATTCAAAAACGATATTTTAAAATCTCTTCATTCCCTTTATGATATCACCTCAGCTGAGGGATAAATAAAAAGGAGTTATAAGTTAAAATGATGCAAATAAAAAATAAATTACATCTTTTACCATTATTTTTAATTAGTTATTTAGGATTATTGGTTTTAATCAATATTAATCGAGTTATGGCAATGGATCCAAAACTTCCAAGACCTAGATATAATAATCAAAACCCTGTTCATCGTAACTTTCTTCATAACCTTACCATTGAAGAAAACATAATTAATTTAAAACAGAAAATTGATGATAATGAAATCAAAATAACAAACATAGATAAAAAAATAAAAGAAAACCAAGAAAATATAATTAATTTAAAACAGAAAATTTATAATAATGCAACTAAAATAAAAAAATAAACGAATTATTAGATAAAATAAAAGAAGAATTATTTATATGATATATCATATGCATTCTTTTTATTATAGATCATGTATAAATAGAGATTAGTTTTAATAAAACTAGCATCACTGTTATCGAAAACGGAAATAACAATGAGAAGCAAAAAACAAATCTCTTAAAGATAAAAGAAAATTATAAAAAAATAATTGATAATCAAAAAGAATAATTAAATTATTATTAAAGCCTTTTAAACAATTTAAATGATTAAAATAACTATATAAAAAAATATTATCAACAATAAAAATTATCTTATTTAATTATAAGACCCTTTCCGAAGGGTCTTTTTATTTAACCATACTTATCAAAATAGCTAGACTCTTTAAATAAGAGTCTTTTTTATTTCCATTAATAAGAAATGAATATCTTTATTAACTAAAAAAATCAAAGGAGTTCGAATAACATGAACAATTTAAAAAAATTAATGAAAGAAATTATTTTTATAATACTTGGGTTAATGATAATTTTTACTCCTGCTTATTTTGTAAAAAAACATTAGATGAAGGTATGAAACAATTCAATAATCGATTTTTGCTATTATGTTGGAAAAATTCGATAAATTAGATAAAAACTTTGATGAATTAGATAAAAACTGTGATAAATCAGATGATAACCTTGATGATTCAGTTAAAATAAGTGATAAATCAGGAAATAAAATAGATGATAACCATCTAAAATTACTGAAATCCACAATAAACCTTTTTTGGTAGTTAAAACAAGTTAAATCAGTTATAGT
>JAUZIB010000043.1:0-1243 GCA_032887715.1 Candidatus Phytoplasma australasiaticum | reverse complement strand
CTCAAGAAGAGGTACTCCGGTTTCAACAGTCGCGAGAGGAGTGGATTGCTTCAGGAGACCGCAACACGAAGTTTTATCATGCGGCAGCAACTGTGCGAAAAGCAAGACAAAAAAATTATACCATCCGAGATGATTTTGATAATGAGATCAATTCGAATGCTGCCAAGGCTCAGGTACTTGCCCACTTTACTAAAATTTTCTCTTGTGATAATGAGAGTCGTTATTGCAATTTACCGAGGAATCATTTCCCAAAGATCAGTAACGAAATGTGGGAATTGATTAATAGACCCTTTGGAGAGGAGGATATCAAGAAAGCTATGTTTGATATGGCACCTTTTAAAGCCCCTGGGCCGGATGGGTTTCATGCAGGCTTTTTCCAGCGAATGTGGAGTATAGTGGGCAAGGCAGTGGTTGAACAAACTGTGAATTTTTTTAACTCAGGAATTATGCAAGAGGGACTTAATGATACATTGGTTACCCTTATCCCTAAAGTCAACCATCCAGATAAGGTGACTCAGTTTAGACCGATAAGTCTTTGTAATGTTTGCTACAAGGTCATTACAAAAGCTATGACAAATAGAATAAAACCCATGATAGGCAGTGTTATTGGTCCGGAGCAAAGTAGTTTTGTTCCTAATAGACAAATTTCAAATAACATAGTCATTTATCAAGAAGTTTTGCACAGTATGAAGAAGAAAACTGGAAGCAAAGGCATAATGGTGCTTAAAATTGATCTCGAAAAGGCCTATGACAGACTTTCGTGGGACTTTATAAAGGAGACGCTAGAGGATGTGGGTTTCAACAATATCTGGGTTAGAAACATTATGAGTTGTGTTAAATCAAGTAGGCTTGCCCTTATTTGGAACAACGAGCAACTGGATTGGATTACCCCCAGTAGGGGAATAAGACAAGGAGATGCTATCTCTCCTTACCTGTTTGTGCTATGTATTGAAAGGTTGAGCCACCTTATTAGAAATACTGTAAGGACTGGCAAGTGGAAAGGTGTCAAACTCGCCAGGCATGGTCCCGTTCTCTCACATCTTTTTTTCGCAGATGATATGGTTCTATTTACTGAAGCTTCTCAAGAGCAAATTGGTGTTATTAAGGAATGCTTGGAATGTTACAAAAAATTTTAGGTCATGAAGATATAACTACTACTCAAATTTATACTCATATTAGTCAAAAACATTTAAAAAAGGTTTATTTAAAGTGTCATCCGCGTGCTATTAATTCTGATTGATTT
>JAUZIB010000042.1:0-1288 GCA_032887715.1 Candidatus Phytoplasma australasiaticum | reverse complement strand
GTTTTTTTCAAGACAAAAGAAAAAATTATTTTACTGCTTCACTTTTATTTATTAGTAAAGCAAAAAAAGTTAAAAACTCATGAAGAAAATAAAAAAATATTTTTATTAGTCACATAACTTATGGAGATTAGTACAACTATTCTTTTACGGAAATAATTAACAAAATTCAAACTTTTAAACGTTTTTATAATCACAAATGGCCTATAAAAAAATTTAATTATCAAAGTCCTCTTAATTATTTACAAAATTATCAATTTAAAGATGATAGTGAAAATTATTTCGTTTCAATAACGAAAAAATAAGATAAAATATTTATTAGATAAATATATATTAAAACATATTAAAAACTTTTTGTTATATAAAAAATCAATCAAAATTATATTATTTTTTAATAAATAATAAATTTTTTGTAAAATTAATTTTCTTTATAAAATTTTCTAACCTAAAAATTAAAATAAAATAAAAAAAGAGGTTTTTATTTATTTAATGATTAAATTAAAACAAAAATTATTTTTATTGCAGTTCTTTTTATTTAGTTTTTTAATATTATTATTTACTATTAATAATAAAGTTATAGCTATGTATCCAGATAATCCTGGAACAAGCAATTCATCATTAACCGAAGATCACATGACTATTGATGAAAAAATATTAAAATTCAAAGATACGCTTGAAATACATAAAGAAATAATAATGATAATTAACGAATTAATACAACGATTACCTGATGAAAATATTAAAAAGAATATGTTATACGAATTACAAGAATCTTTAACACAATTAATCAATTTCGCTATAAATCATAATCCGGTTAAAGTTACAAATATAAATGATTCGGGAACAAATGATATATTTTCAACCCAATCTTTAATTATGGATCAAATATTAAAAATAAAATACTTCATTGAAACTCATAAACACATAATAATAGATTTAGAAAAAACAATGCAAAAATTACCAAATGGCAAAAGTAAAAAATATATTTTGTGTGAATTATATAATTTTTTAATACAATCATTTGATGATAATAAAAAAGAATTGCAAATTCAAGAAATTTTATTAAAATTAATATTATAAAAATTATGTTTAAGATCAAAATTGTTCTAAAGATAAGTATGAATAAGGAAAATAATAATCAAAATAAATGTAATTAATAAATATTAATACGGATAGATTAATTGCGTTTTATTCAGCGATTCGTTTTTGCTGTTTTATTTACAATCAGCCCCCGTCCAAACCGGACAAGCAAGTTTCCAAGCATCCGGCTTTCCATAATTTACTCTCTTTC
>JAUZIB010000041.1:0-1422 GCA_032887715.1 Candidatus Phytoplasma australasiaticum | reverse complement strand
GCAAGAGAACCAACCAACAAATGAGGGATATTAGAATATTTGAAAAGAATAAAAGGTCAAGAATAAGCAATCATTTAACCAGTGGTGACACGAAGTTAAACCCGGAAAGGGATAAATTATGGAAAGCCGGATGCTTGGAAACTTGCTTGTCCGGTTTGGACGGGGGCTGATTGTAAATAAAATAGCAAATACAAATTGCTGTATAAAACGCAATTAATCTATCCGTATTATAAAACATTATAACGAACCTTTTATTCCTGAATCAAATGATCAACAAGAAATAGATAATAAATATTTCTACAACGATAATAATCAATTATTTAAAATAACAGATAAAAATAATAAAATTAAAATTATTTATGAGTATGATAATCAAAATATATTAAGAAAAAAAATTAAATTTTATTTCAATTATAATGGCGATTGTTATAAAAATGTTTTTATTTACAAATACAATGCACAAAATCAAAAAATTTATAAAATATATAAAGAACTTATAAAACCGAACAAAAGTATATTTCGTTTTTTCAAACCAAAAAAACATATTAAATATCAAAATAATATGTATTACGAATATAAATATAATGATAAAAATCAAAAAAAATTAAAAATTTGTTATTTTGGAAATAAAATTAGTAAATTTAAATACCAATATGAAGATTTTTAATTGTATAATAATTAAATATATTCAATTAATTCAATAAATATATTATTCAATAAAAAAACAAATTATAATTTTTAATGATTATAATTTGTTTTTTATTTTTTTATTATATAAACGATTTAAATTATATTTTTTACAAAAATTTAATAATAAATTTAAATTAATTTTTTCTTTGTAAGTTTGTGTATAATCGAAAGATAATGGAACAGCTTTATCAATAGTTATTAACAAACGATTTAAATGAATTCTATCTTGAAATGATTCTATTTTGGTTCTCAAATTATCAGGAATTTCCTTTAAATTAATAAATAAATTATCTAAATTATTAAATTGATGTAATAATTTAAGAGCAGTTTTGGGGCCTATTCCTGGAATTCCTACAATATTATCAGAATTATCTCCAACCATACTTTTAAAATCAACTATTTGTTCAGGTTTTAACTGATATTTTCTATTTAATAATTCTATATCAAAATTACTAATTGTAGTTACACCTTTTTTTATTAAACGAATTGTAATATAATTGTTAATTAATTGCAAAAAATCTTGATCACTAGAGTAAATATCTGTAGCGATTTGATGAGAACTAGCTTGTTGTGCAATAGTACCAATGATATCATCAGCTTCATAAATACGGATAGATTATTGGCGTTTCTTTGATAGGATTTGTTTTTCTATCAAATATTACCAACAGCCCCCGTCCAAACGGTGCGAGCAAGTTTCCCAGCACACCGCTTTCCATAATTTATCCCTTTCCG
>JAUZIB010000040.1:0-1428 GCA_032887715.1 Candidatus Phytoplasma australasiaticum | reverse complement strand
ACTATAACTGATTTAACTTGTTTTAACTACCAAAAAAGGTTTATTGTGGATTTCAGTAATTTTAGATGGTTATCATCTATTTTATTTCCTGATTTATCACTTATTTTAACTGAATCATCAAGGTTATATATCATCTGATTTATCACAGTTTTTATCTAATTCATCAAAGTTTTTATCTAATTTATCGAATTTTTCCAACATAATAGCAAAATCGATTATATTGAATTGTTTCATACCTTCATCTAATGTTTTTTTACAAAATAAGCAGGAATAAACTAAGGATTAGAAAATAATTTTTTTCATTAATTATTTTAAATTGTTTATGTTATTCGAACTCCTTTGATTTTTTTTAGTTAATCAAGATATTCATTTCTTATTAATGGAAATAAAAAAGACTCTTATTTAAAGAGTCTAGCTATGGTTAAAAAAAGACCCTTCGGAAAAAAGGGGGGTCTTTTACTTGACTAAAAATTAATTTTGTTCTGGGGTTTTATTTAAATCAATTGTTTTTAATCTTTTATTTTTTGTTTGTTGTGTATCCAATTTATTTTTTGTTTGTTGTGTATCCAAAGAACATGACCATTTTTCTACTTGTTGACATGCCCATTCTTCTATTTCTCGTATAGAAGCATTTTCCAAATGAGGAATTGTATTTCTTATGTCCCAAATATTTTGTTTTGTTTTCTTTAATAATTGACAAAAAGCATTTACTTCTGCATCGCTAATTTCATGGTTTATAATTTTTTTACCTTTATTTTTGTTATTCATTGCCATAACTGGATTAATATTGATTAAAAGGAATAATCCTAAATAAATCATTAAAAATAATGGTAAAAGATATATTTTATTTTTTATTTGCATCATTTTAACTTATAACTCCTTTTTATTTATCCCTCAGCTGAGGAGATTTCATAGAGGGAGTTTAGTTCAGAAATAATTAAATTTTTATGTTGTTTTTCGCCTATTTCATATCTTTCTTCTAAATTTTTTTTGTAATTTTCAGCACGAGTTAACATATTTTGATATTTTCTTTTGGATGCTTCTAATTTACCAATTTTAACTTTGATTTTGCCGATTTCACTAACTATTTCGCTTTTTTCTTTGTTAATTTTGTCGATTTCAACTTGTAATGAATTATATTTTTGTTTACTTGTTCTCAATTCTTCGGTTAGATTTGGTAAAAAATATTTGAATTGTTTTTGTTCTTTTTGTTTGGTTTCAACTTCTGATTGTTTTATTTCTAATTTTTTTTCTAATACTAATTTTTGTTTTTCGAAAGATGTTATTTGAGGAGAAATAAGATTTAATTGCGATTGGTATTGATCACATTCTTTTTGTTTTTCGTTAATTGTAATTTTGTCGTCTTTTAATAAATCCAATGATGATTGCCAACTTTTTTTTATTTTAGCGATTTCCTCTTTTTCTCGC
>JAUZIB010000039.1:0-1454 GCA_032887715.1 Candidatus Phytoplasma australasiaticum | reverse complement strand
AGCGAGCTATTCGGCGAGAATGCGGAGGAATGGCGCCATTACTCTGAAAAACCTAAGAGTACTGAACTCTGAGCTGAACTGAAAACTGTCACTTGAGAGAGTGAGAGAGAGAGAGAGAGAGAGAGAGAGAGAGAAAGGGCGCGAGAGAGAGCGGAAGAGGAGGAGGAAGGAGCGGAGCGTTGCATTGAAGGAGCTAGCATCATCTGGGCCGTTGGCAATGAATTAGCAGAGCTGTTGGGGCCCGCAGAAGCCACGTGACTGACTGACAGGTGGTATTCCCGATGAGCCGAGCTGCTACCTGCAAGCTGAGCTGCTTTCTCGAGCAACACCACGGCTTCGGGCTACCATATTCGGCCACGTGTTGAGTCAGTATTCCGCTTTGGGGTAGGAATGACTTTTTACTTTGATCTTTTCTTGTCTTTAGTCCATTCCCACCCGGCAAAAGATGATGTTTGACTGTTTGATCTTTATTTATTGAGTTATTATTTAGATACTCAGTATTTAATACACTAATTGATCTGTTAAACATTTAATAATTACATTACAGTTGAAGTTAAATTATGATTATATCAATAAAAAGAAGTCAATGCTATTTTCTTGTCATTTTTAATTTTGGCATTAATTTTGGACGACTGGATTGGTACGTGCTGCTTGCTTAGCTTGCCCAAGTTAATGTGATTTTTGTCTTAAGAGTCAAGAGTTACGTTATTGATGGAGAAAATTAACTCTAATAATATATTAGAAATGATTGGAATATAAAGATCACAAAAGGACAATGGAATCTTATTTTCTTGCTTTTGATTACTTTTTTTTTTTTGAAAGGAGCTTTTGATTACTTAAGTTTTAGAATATGAAGTATGAAAATGAGACAAAAGATGTCCATACAAGCCTAGAATCGTCTTATTTATATACGAAGAATTATATCGGCTCTTTCGATAACACTTTTCGGTATCTAATTAAGTGCTCTCACAATCGTAACAATTATAGATTAATTCTATTTTTTTTTTTGAAAACTGCCAATGCAACCTCCTCTTCTTATGTCAACTCATCATCATAGGCTTACCTTAAGGTCAACAACCTTGGTCCGCGTTCCAAACTTCGTAGGCCTATAATCTTGGGTCAGATATAATATGTCCATCAATTATATTACGAGATAAATAGTAGAAGATGAGAATGCATTATATGTAAGTATAAAGTGATCGGAAGCTTGACTAGAGTGGCCAAATAATTTCAATTAGTTTACTACATATAAGATGTATTGATTTACACTTAAGTCCAAAGTTAGTATCATTATGATCGAAGGTAAGTGGCTCTAATGTTGCGCGTTTTGATGAAACCGGACTAAAAACCGCTCACCGATTAAGTCAACAATTAAAACGTTTAAATATCGAAAATTACATTAAAACCATTCCTAATCATGATTGCAAAGATGCTGATGAATTATTACGCAAATA
>JAUZIB010000038.1:0-1540 GCA_032887715.1 Candidatus Phytoplasma australasiaticum | reverse complement strand
AAAATTACAAAAAAGAATTAAAAAAAGCCTATGAAGATAAAAAATTACAATTCAAAAACGATATTTTAAAATCTCTTCATTCCCTTTATGATATCACCTCAGCTGAGGGATAAATAACAAAAGGAGTATTGATAATGTTTAAAACAAAAGAAAAATTATTATTTAAATTTATTTTTTTATTTATTAGTAGTGTATTTTTATTTATTTATCAACCAAAAGTTTATGCTTATCCTTTGTTAGATAAAAATTCAACTGGTCTTTATACGGAACTGAAAGAAATTGAAAATGCTAAATATAATATAATTATTACTCATGGTATTGCCGAAAGTTCCAAAGAATATGAAACATTAGCTAATTATTTAAACCGATTTAATTATAATGTTTTACTTTATGACATTAGAAGTCATGGACAAAGTAGAAATAATAATAATAATATAGCAGATATTGATAATTTTCACAATTTTATAGACGATTTGCATTTAATTATTAATTCTTTAAAGCAAAAAAATAATTTAAAAAATATTTTAATAGGACATAGTTTAGGTGGCATGATTAATAATTGTTATGTATATAAATATAATGATGTTGATGCTGTTATTAATAGTGGAACTCCTACAAAAATAATAGATTCTGTACAAGATTTTATTAATGAAGAAAATATTAAAAATATGGATAATATTCCACTAGGTATGAATGATGAAAAATTATCAAGATTATCTTTAACTACAGAAATGAAAAATTTTCGTACTGTTAATCTGTTAACTCCTAATTTTATCAGAAATACTATGGTTTTAAGTATTCAATATTTTAAAGAAAATTTAATAAATAATTCATTTCATTATCCTACTCCTATATTATTATTACATGGCGAACAAGACCAAATTATTTTACCAGAAAATAGTAAAGAACTTTTTAATCTTATTCAAAATAAAAATAAAAAATTAAAATTATATCCTTTAAATTATCATAATTTATTTAATGATTTAGACAATGAAAAAGTTTATAAAGATATTGTTAAATGGTTAGAAAAAATTAATATTTGATTAAATTTATATTTATTAAAAAAATATTTTATTTAAATTATATCTTCTAAAGACTCTTTGAAAGTATTTTTTTTATTCTTTTTTCAATCGTTGGTTAGACAAAAGAATTAGGATTGTTGAATAATTTTTAAATTAATCAAAATCCCCTTTCTTTTAAATATTGCTTAATAATATTATTAAATGAAACAAGAATGATATAGTAACCCAATCTAAAATAAAAAGATATTATATTCTTGTTTTAACTAAACAAAGTATTATTGACATCTTAAAATATTTCAAGTTTGAAACTTCTATATCATTACTTAGTTAAATAGAAAGTGATTAATAATCAATCATCAATGAATACACAACCATCATCGAAGAATTAATTCATAAACAAAAAGAAGTTTCCAACCCTAAAGATTTATTAAATAAACAACAAAAAAATCAAAAATATGCTCCATTCTATCAACCAATTATCAACAAAATAATGATGAAATAAATTTTCATCATTATTT
>JAUZIB010000037.1:0-1593 GCA_032887715.1 Candidatus Phytoplasma australasiaticum | reverse complement strand
GTTTTTTTCAAGACAAAAGAAAAAATTATTTTACTGCTTCACTTTTATTTATTAGTAAAGCAAAAAAAGTTAAAAACTCATGAAGAAAATAAAAAAATATTTTTATTAGTCACATAACTTATGGAGAAGATACTAAAATAGTTGAATTTTATTCAACATGATTTTATTTCTCTTTTCGATATATTTTTTTAATTTGTGGATAGCAAAATTTTTGATATATTCTACTTTTTTTTAAAGATAAATTTAGTTTTTTAGTAATTTGAGAATTAGAATAAGCAATTTGATAAATTTTATTAATATTGTTTAAAGGAATTTTAAAACTTAAGCAAATAATATCGAATTCATTTTTACTTAATTTTAGTTTAAGTTTGTTTAAAAAATTTCGTGGTTTAATTTTTTGAACCATAATTGGCGAATAATTATAAATAAAAAAAGGGAGGGTTTTTAAATAATAATAAGTATTTTCTTGAAAATTTATTACATTGAAACAAGTAATTTTAAAGATGGTTTCGACGACTGCTTTTTTAATATGAGGTCGATCATAAGCTAGAAAATCATAACCTAAACCTTGATAATAATCGAGAAATTTGATTAAAATCCCGATATCTTTTATTAAAATAAATCTTCTTTAGTTAAAACTCAGGAATAATATTTAAATTTTTGGACTATTTTGTTCACTAATGAATAATAAAATTAAATTAATTGAGAACTTACCTGCAAATTGTTTTTATTTTTTAAAAAAGTAAAAATAAAAATTTTCTTTCCATATTATGCCTTTGTCAAAATTAAATTAGAAAAGATAAGAGTAAGATCTCTTGTTTATTTTATTTAAAAAACAAAAAAGATCAACTAAAAAAGTTAATATTGATCATATTTAACAGATTATTAATTTGTAATACTTTTAGAGTATAAGTGTAGTCTCGGTATGTTAAGAGCAATGGGAAGTAGAATTACAAAAAAAGTGGCAGAAACTGTTGCCAAAGTAGGTTTCGCCGTTCATGAAACCCACTACATAATTCATTTAGCCCAAGAACTCTTTTATCATCCTGATAGTACATTAAAAATGATGTCTCAAGAAGCTTATGATTCTATTTGTGCTCGAATTGACCGTGATTTAGTGAAATTGGAAACGGATGAAAAAGATTATCACCAGAAAATAACTGATTATAAAACCCGCCAAGAAAAAGATAATTTAACAAAAAAAAGCAAAAAATATGAAAGATTAAATATAGATATAAAAAATAAATTTGTAACTTGGATTAATGAATATCGAATCATCGCCGAAGAATTAAAAGATAAACAAAAAAAGTTTTCGACACCAAGAAATTATATACGAAGATAAAAATAATTTAGAAAGCGAATTAGAAACTAAAAGAGAAAACGTGAATATTATAAAAAAACAATTAAAACAAAAAAATCCAAGTTAAACTCGCGTTCAACAACGTTGCATAGAACAACAAAAAAACCAAAAATATGCTCCATTCTATCAACCAATTATCAACAAAATAATGATGAAATAAATTTTCATCATTATTTTGTTTCATCATTTCTTTCTTAAAGGTATATAATAGGGATATATTCAAATTTCCAAAT
>JAUZIB010000036.1:0-1679 GCA_032887715.1 Candidatus Phytoplasma australasiaticum | reverse complement strand
GACTACTAAGAAGATTCTTTATCCTTAACCATCAGGGCTTTTATTTCCTGATTTGTAAATTTAATTACTTGGTTTTAGGATTCTCCAAGTTACGCTAAATTTCTACCTTAATTCTTTAGGGGAAGTAACCATTGTGAAATGGTGAGATTCCAGGTTTTAATTGATAAACTATCCAATCCACATACTAAATTGATAGGTACTGGACTGTTCGCTTATAGTAGTTTACGAACAGGTTATGGAATTACATCTTCTTTTGTCTTCTTAGGCCATTACAGGCTTATCCTTAGAACCATTCGGTGGCGGTATCGTCTTGACTAACTACTTCGTCGCAATCCGCTTTTAAGAACTGCTGTAATTCCTGAGCGTTTCCTTTCAGGAACCGTTCTTATCCTTTCAGGGTTTATCGGCACTGGCTATTGGTTAGATAGCACGAAATTTAGGCTTCTTTGGCGCCCTATGCAATCCATTCATGATTATAATTTGTTACTATAAAAGGTTCTTTAGTTATAATTTGTCTTTGATCTAAATACACACCGTTTTTAATTAATCTTATCAAATAATCATTTAAAATGATTTTTTGACAATTTTTAAATAAAACTTTAATATCTATTAAATTAGATAAAGAAATTTGATTCATTAAAGTAGCGTTTTGTATGTCGTATGTACCAATTCTAGTTCTTTTTAATTCTTTTAATGATAGGATAGATTATTTGCGTTTCAATAACTAGATTTATAGTTTAGTTATATATTACAAATAGCCCCCCTCTAAACCGGACAAGCAAGTTTCCAAGCATCCGGCTTGCCATAATTTACCCTATTACGAGGACTAACTTGGTGTAACCACTAATTAGTTGTTGATTTTCGTCGTTCTTTTTTGATTATATTTTTTAATATTGTGGATTGTTGATTAGTCCTCTGATAATAAATTACTGATTTTTTTCGCCTTATAAAGGTGGTTAACCTTCTTCTCGGGAGGGCAATTATCTTTGTTATTCCAAACAAAGTTTTAGTTCCTCCGACTACTAAAAAGTCGCTTTATCCTTGGGCATAATAATTTTATCTCATTATTATTTAAATTAATAATTAGCCTTTAGGATTCTCCAAGTTACTCTAAATATCAACCTTAGTTCCTTAGGGGAAGTGACCGTTATTAAAATGGTGAGATTCCAGTTTTTCTTTCATTGATAAACTATCTAATACATGGTGCATATATTGATAGGTTCTGAACTGCTCGTTTATAGTAGTTTGCGCAACAGGTTATACTATTACATCTTCTTTTCTTCTTAGACCATTTCAGGTTTATCCTTAGAACTATTTGGTGGCAGAATCTTTTTGACTAACTACTTCGTCGCAATCCGCTTTTAAGAACTGCTGTAATTCTTTATTGTTTCCTTTAAAGAACCGTTCTTATCCATTCAGTGTTTATCGCACTGGTGATTGGTTAAATCACACGATATTTAGGCCTCATTTGGCGCCCCACCATAAGTATTCATTTTTTCACCAATATCTCGAAATACGGATAGATTAATTGTGTTTTATTCAGCGATTTATCTTTGCTGTTTTATTTACAATCAGCCCCCGTCCAAACCGGACAAGCAAGTTTCCAAGCATCCGGCTTTCCATAATTTACTCTCTTTCGAGAACTAATTTCTCCTTGCGGTCGATTAGTTATTTATTCT
>JAUZIB010000035.1:0-1782 GCA_032887715.1 Candidatus Phytoplasma australasiaticum | reverse complement strand
AATACGGATAGATTAATTGCGTTTTATTCAGCGATTTATCCTTGCTGTTTTATTTACAATCAGCCCCCGTCCAAACCGGACAAGCAAGTTTCCGAGCATCCGGCTTTCCATAATTTACTCTCTTCCGAGAACTAATTTCTCCTCACGGTTAATTAGCTATTTGTTCTTATTGTTCTTGTTTCTAATATCCTGTATCTGTTGATTTGTTACCTTTCGATGACAATTCTTACATAACACTTTAGTTCTTTTATTCATGATACTTTGGCGATGCGCATTACGAACCGTACCAATATGATGAATTTGAAGTTGGGTTGTTTTGTCGCAATGCTCACAACGTTCCGCTTTTAGACGGTCAGTTAACTTCGTGCGACTTCGGAATATACATCTATTAATGGTAATATCGGGGTTTCCCTTATAGTTACGCATTTTTTTAATTTTATCCCAGGAATAAACAACCCATGGTTCGTACCGGGTTTCCCCTTTATTAAGATAAGCAATCCCCCAAGTTGAACCAACTTTATATTTCTTTCGAACTCTAGCAATTGACGTTTTCTGTTTCCTTGCTAGTGTTTTCAAACAGCTATATTCCGCTAGATAATTTAAGTGAGTCAAAACATTTAAATTGCTAGCTAAACAAAAGTATTGGATAATTCCCCTAACAATTGTTTTATAGGTTCGAATTATTTCTAATTCATCTCTATCTGCTAATGTTTCATCATGTCTCACCTTCCCCTTTTTTAACCAATTATATTCATGCCCATATCCTTTGGCTTTCGCTTGGGGAATTCGGAAAAGAACTTTGCCATTTAGGGAATCCTTAGTTGTTTTCCTTTCCCGGGTTTTATTGGTAGGGTTAACCTTTACCATGTAGGATAAAAACCTCGTCCCTTTATTGGCTTTAACAATTTTGGATTTATCCTTACTAACAGTAAGGTTTAAATCTTGCTTTAGCCATTGCGTTACTTGGTTTTTGATGTTATACGCCTCATTATATTCCCCTTTAACGCCAATGATAAAGTCATCAGCATAACGGATGTATTCAACTCTTGGTTTTAGATTTAGATTAATTTCACTGTCAATTCTCAGATTATGATGTTGGTTTTTATACCAAGCCTTTTTATATTCTGGGTTACTCTTCCTAATCGGTATCCCCTCTTTAATCAGTCTCTCCATTTTCAGGTCAATGTGGTGTAAATATACATTCGCCAACAAAGGAGAAATAATCCCTCCTTGAGGAGAGCCCGATAAAGATTCGTATTTGATCCCATCTTTCATGAAGCCAGCTTTTAGCCATTTATTAATGGTTGAAAGTGCTTTATTCTTTTTGATAAACTGGTTTAAGGTTCTCATTAGAATCTCATGATTGATAGTTTCAAAGTAGCCTTTTAAGTCAATCTTGACCAGGTAATCTATTCCTTTAAATCTTTGTTTGACGCGTTTGATAGCGTCATGACAAGATTTTTTGGTTCTAAATCCAAAACTCCATTCCGAAAAAATATTTTCAAAATAGGGAGTTAAGAGTTGTTCCAGGCATTTTTGCATCAATCTATCTTTGATGGTCGGTATCCCCAAGGGTCTGGTTTTTCCATTATTTTTGGGAATGAGGATTCTTTTGACTGGTTTGGGGTGGTAACCGTTATTGACGTATTCCCGATGGTATCTTTCTAATCTTTCTAGATTAATCCCATCGATGGTTTTATTGTCGATTCCGGGGGTACCCGCTCCCTTGTTAGCCGCGATTCTATTAAATGCTGTTAACGTGTTGTAAAAGTTATTCATTCC
>JAUZIB010000034.1:0-2340 GCA_032887715.1 Candidatus Phytoplasma australasiaticum | reverse complement strand
AAAAAAGCCTATGAAGATAAAAAATTACAATTCAAAAACGATATTTTAAAATCTCTTCATTCCCTTTATGATATCACCTCAGCTGAGGGATAAATAACAAAAGGAGTTATAAGTTAAAATGATGCAAGTAAAAAATAAATTATATCTTTTACCATTCTTTTTAATTAGTTATTTAGGATTATTCGTTTTAATCAATATTAATCGAGTTATGGCAATGGATCCAAAACTTCCAAGACCTAGATATAATAATCGAAACCCTGTTCATCGTAACTTTCTTCATAACCTTACCACTAAAGAAAACATAATTAATTTAACACAGAAAATTGATGATAATGAAACCAAAATAACAAACATAGATAAAACAATAAAAGAAAACCAAAAAAACATAATTAATTTAACACAGAAAATTAATGATAATGAAACCAAAATAACAAACATAGATAAAAAAATAAAAGAAAACCAAGAAAACATAATTAATTTAAAACAGAAAATTGATGATAATGAAACCAAAATAACAAACATAGATAAAACAATAAAAGAAAACCAAGAAAACATAATTAATTTAACACAGAAAATTAATGATAATGAAACCGAAATAAAACAAATAAATCAAAAAATAAAAGAAAACATAATTAATTTAAAAAAGAAAATTTATAATAATACAACCAAAATCAAAAAAATAAATAAAAAAATAAAAGAATTAGTTACAGATATATTAGATAATATATCATTGACAAATGAGTATTGTTTAACACATCATTGCAGATGTATTGCAAATATATTACAAATCTAATATATAGATATTAAGCGTTATGATGAAATTAACATCGTTGTTACCTAAAACGGCAATAATAATGAAAAGAGAAGTAAAAAACAAATCTTTTAACGATGAAAGAAAATTATAAAAAAATAATTGATCATTAAAAAGAAGAACAATTAAAATCTTATCAAAGCCTTTTAAAAAATTTAAATGATGAAAATAACTAAAATATTATCAACATAAAAAATTATCTTATTTAATCTATAAGACCTTTTCACCAGGGTCTTTTTTATTTAACCATACTCATTAAATATCAAGACTCTTTTAAAAAATAGTCTTTGATGTGAATTAGATTAAGGGGGAGTTTTTTAAATAAAAAAAGACCCTCCTAATGAATGATCTTGAAAAAAATAATAATTTATTTTAAATTTTATTTTTTAGAATAGATCATAAAAGAAAAAACTTGTTTTTTTGAAATTATAAGTATTTTTTATTAGTATTTATCATTAAAAATATCTCCTCCAAAAAAACTAACTAAAAATAATGGTAAAAGATATAACTTATTTTTAATAAAAATTACATATTACTCATTTTAATTGTTTATTTATCATCTTAGGTAAATTCATAAATCAGAGACGATTTAAGATATCATTTTATATTCTTTTCAGTTTTTTTATATATTTTACTTTCTTATTTCATAAAAAAACAGCTTTTAATTTAAACATTAAAAGAATATAATTTATTTTTTTCCATTTTATAAGTTTATTTTTGTTTTTTAACATAATTTTAGTTTTTTATTTTTTTTATAATTTGATGATGAGCTTTCTATTGATGCATTTCTTTTTTGTTCTTTTTGTTTTTTTGATAATGATTTAATAATTTTATTTAAATTAATTTCAATTCCTTTTTTGTTAAAATATTCAATACCTTCATTTAAATTATCAATTACTTCATCTAATACCTTGTAATCTTCTTTTTTTGGTCTTCATTATTATTTTCTTCTATTGTAAGATATTTAATATCTTCATTTAAATTATCAATTGTTTCATCTAATGCCTCGTAATTTTCTTTTTGTTGGTTTTTATTATTATTTTCCATTGCCATTACTGAATTATTATTAATAAAGATTAATCCTAAAAAAAAGAATAAAAATATTTTCAATAATTGTAATTTTTCTTTTGTTTTAAACATTATCAATACTCCTTTTTATTTATCTCTCAGCTGAGGTGATGTCGTCAAGAGAATGAAGAGATTTTAAAATATCGTTTTTGAATTGTAATTTTTTATCTTCATAGCTTTTTTCTAAATCTTTTTTTAATTCTTCGGCACGAGTTAACATATTTTGGATTGTTTCCGATTTACCAATTTGAGCTTTTATTTTGCCGATTTCACCAACTATTTCTGAAATTTCAGCTTGGAGTTTTTCAATTTCGGCTTGTAATAAATTATATTTTTTTTGTTTACTTGTTCTCAATTCTTCGGTTAGATTTGGTAAAAAATATTTGAATTGTTTTTGTTCTTTTTGTTTGGTTTCAACTTCTGATTGTTTTATTTCTAATTTTTTTTCTAATACTAATTTT
>JAUZIB010000033.1:0-2360 GCA_032887715.1 Candidatus Phytoplasma australasiaticum | reverse complement strand
TGATGATGAAAATTACAAAAAAGAATTAAAAAAAGCCTATGAAGATAAAAAATTACAATTCAAAAACGATATTTTAAAATCTCTTCATTCCCTTTATGATATCACCTCAGCTGAGGGATAAATAAAATAAAAGGAAAAGAAGTTATTGATGATTTTTAAAATAAAAAAACAATTATACTTATTAAAAATATTTTTATTCTTTTTTTTAGGGTTTTTATTATTAATTACGAATAATTCAATTATAGCGATGAATAATTTAATTAATGAAGAAATACAAGAAATTACTACTAATGAAGAAATCCCAGAAATTACAGAAAAGGAAGAAAATGAAGAAAAAATTATAAGTGTAGAAAAATTTTGTGCCTTACATGAAATGGGGCATGCTGTAGTTGCTTATGAGCTAAGTCGAAGACATGGAACATCTCTTATAAACCTTACAGAAATAGAATTAATTCAAAATGCCGAACATATTCCAGACGGCACTACCGACTTTACATTTGCTAAAGCGAATCCTTTTGGTAATTTATTTGCATTATCTGGTTTTTATGGAGGTTTAGAAGCAGAAAAAACAATTAAAATACCTATAGAAAAATTTGAAAAAAAAGGTAATCATGATGAACAAGATATAGAAAGAATGGTTCAACACATTATAGAAAAAGAATGGTTTTTAGAAGATTTTTATTCATCAACAGATTCTTTGGAAATAAGAAAAAATAAAATAAAAAATATTGCTCAACGAAAAGCACAAGAAATAATTCAACAATATGAAAAATTTTTATCACCACTTGCTGATGAATTATTACAAAAACAAAATATTACCAAAGAAGAATTTGAAGATTTACTAAAAAAATTAATAAAACTAGAAAAATTAATAAATAAAAAAAATAATTCTCCCAATAATTCTCCAAAAAATACTCAAACAAAAATAATTAATCAATCACAATATAATATTCAAAACTACAAATGTAATTGTTTCATTTTATAAAAAATAACTTATCAAAACAAAAACATACAAACATTAACAAAAAAATAATTAATTTTATGAATATAATTTAAGAAAAAACACATTATTTAATATAAATTTTACTATTCATAAAGACCCCCTTTTTTTTCAAAAGAGAGGGGGGGTCTTTATCATCGTAAAAACCCAAAAACTTAAAAACAAGTCATCACATAATGTTTAAATTAATCAAAAATCCTCTTTTTTTAAATATTGCTTAATAATATTATTCATAATTATTTTCAATTTTATTCCTTTCCTCTGCACTCATTCTTATTTTATCAAGATTGAAAATTTTAATTATGTTTTGAATAATCCTTATAGTTGTCCTTTCTTCTTGCCTATACTTACAAAAATCTCCTTCATTTTCAAAGCTATTAAGAGTTTATTCCCAACCTAGAAAAAATCCTTTTCATATCTCATATCCTCAGAAAGATAATGAATATACTTTAGAAAACTTTTAAAATATGAAATTGCTATTAAAGAAGTTTTCATTTTTTTGGGATTTCCAACAACAATTGTCATCAAAATAAAATAATTTAGAATTCATTATCATCAATCACTTTGTTAACCAAAGTAAAGAGGAATTGATTAATCATTACTTGATTCAAAACCAAATCATTAACGAACCCAAATTAATTAAATTAGGTTGTTATAACGTTACTCCTGACGCAGGGTTTGGTAATCCCTTTGTCTTTAGGAGAAGTTAATAGTATTGAAATTACTGCCATTTACTTTAATGATAGAATTAATCTTCTTCCTCAAAACCAAAAAACTTATACTATTTATTATTTATTAAAACTGGCTAATAGCGGCTAAAATATCTATCTTTTTGTCTTCAATACTTTAAAAAAGTCACATATATTTTGGGAAACTACTAATTATTATTATTTTTTAGTTTGTAAAAATGATACACTCCAAATTAAAATCGCCCAATAATGTCGCGATGTTTATGTAAATTAGATAAAACAATGTTACATTAAATATGGTTGTTCTTATTTAGGAAGTGAAATTCGTGATAAATTAGGATTATGCTAATAAAACTTTCTATGACTATCTTAATAAAAAACATTATTTAAATCAAACTTTTTATTTTCTGAAATGATTATGGCTAGGTCAAAAATAATTAATCTTTTTTTAATCAAAAAAAAAATTAGCAAAAAAACCACTTATTTAAAAAAATTAATTAAATTTAAATAATTTATAAAAACTTATAAACACACTAAACCCTTATTTTGTTACAATTAGTTATCATATTCATCATGGCCAAAATCATTTTTAGTCCCTTAAAATCTTATCTTGTTTCGTGAAAAAAACTTATTTAACGTTTTAAAAGTTGTTAAATAAAATTTAACTGTTA
>JAUZIB010000032.1:0-2653 GCA_032887715.1 Candidatus Phytoplasma australasiaticum | reverse complement strand
AATTTGCTTTTGTCGCAACTCGCTTTTATGGTCTGCTATAATATGACATTCTTTCGTTTATCATATCAACCATATCCTTTCAGGGTTTATCCGCCCTGGCTATTGGTTAGATAGCACGAATTTTAGGCCTCTTTGGCGCCCTACCAGAACCAATAGAAGCATAAGATAAAATGGCAAATTTTTGCAAAAATAAAGTATTAAAGGCATGTGTGCCGCCGCATAATTGTGTTGAAATATCCTGAATTTCTACTACTCTTACAATGTCATTGTACTCGATTTGTTCTAGTAATTGTATTTGTTTATTTTGAGCTTCTTTAAAACTCATTGTTTTAATATTAATAGGATAACTTTCATTAATCCATAAATTTATTTTTTGTTCTATAGCGATTAAATCATCTAAAGAAAAAGATTTATAATAATTAAAATCAAATTTTAACATTTTATTATTCAAAAAAGAACCACATTGTTTTATATCAGGATTGAATAGTATTTTTAAAGCGGCATGTAATAAATGTGTAGCTGTATGATTTAAAGAAATTAAATGTCTGTTTTGTAAATCAATAAATGTTTTTACTTGCTGTCCTAATTCGAAATTATCTTTCGTATAATGTAAAAATTGTCCATGAGGTAATTTGACAACCTTTTCTATATAACTTTGATTAATCATACCACAATCAGAAACTTGCCCTCCCATTTCAGCATAAAAAGGGGTTTTGTCTAATACAATTCCATGTTCAAAAATTTTAATTATTTTAGCTAAATTACTAAAGCATTCATAACCTATAAATTCACTTTTAATATTAAAATCGTTATAATAATTATTATTTTGATAATTTTTATTTTTAAAAATCATTTTACCTTGGTTAGATGATATTTTTTTTTGTTTTTGTGAAATTGTTTCAAATCCTTTTATGTCTACTAAAACTTCGTCATTTTTAGCATATTCTATAATTATTTCCGGAGGTAAACCATAAGTATCATAAAGTTTAAAAAAATCTGAAGCTGAAAGTTTTTTAGAAGTTTTCGTAAATTCTAAAAATTTATTCTTACCTTCGCGTAAAGTTAATAAGAATTTCTGTTCTTCAGATAAAATTATTGTTTGAATAATCGGAATTTTCGATGTTAAATATGGATAAAAATCTTCCATAATATTAACTACTGTCGGAACTAATTCAAATAAAAAGGGTTTATTAAAACCTAATTTAATACCTTTTTGGAAAGCTCTTCTTAAAATTTTTTTTAAAACATAACCTCTACCATCATTAGCTAACGTAACCCCATCAGCTATTCCAAAAACCAAAGCTCTAATATGATCTGAAATAATATTAAAAATTTCTTCATTTTTATCTGAATGGTATATTTTATTACTTAAAATAGAAATTTTTTTAATAATAGGCGAAAACAAATCTGTTTCGAAATTGTTATCTTTATTTTGCAAAATACAAGCTAAACGTTCTAATCCAGCTCCAGTATCGATATTTTTATTAGATAACTCATGATAAATTTTGCGATTATTTTTAATTTCTAAATTGTATTGCGAAAAAACAATATTCCAAATTTCAATAAAACGATTATTTTCTATATTATTTAAAATTAAATCGCTATTACGTTTATCGTATTTTGAACCGCGATCAAAAAAAATTTCGGTGCAAGGCCCACACGGTCCTTCACCTATTTCCCAAAAATTTTCTTTTAAAGCAATTAAATTATTTTTATCGATACCTTTTTGTAACCAATAATTATAAGTTTCTAAATCTTTTTCAAAATAAGTAATATATAATTTATGAATATCTAAGGATAAAAATTTGTGAGATGTTAAAAATTCATAAGCTAATTCAATAGCTTCTTTTTTAAAATAATCTCCTATCGAAAAATTCCCTAACATTTCAAAAAAAGTATGATGACGTGAAGTTTTACCTACTATCTCAATATCATTAGTTCTTAAACATTTTTGAATATTTACTATACGTTTATGGCGAGGTACAACAGAGTTATTAAAATATTTTTTTAAAGGTGATACACCAGCATTAATCCATAATAAAGTAGGGTCCTTATCTGGTACTAAAGATGCTGATGGCTCTAATTTATGTTGTTTGGATATAAAAAAATTCAACCATATCTTACGAATTTCTTGTGATGTTTTAATTTTAATCATATTATACCTTTTTTATTTAAAATATTCATTTTTTTAAATATGATTAATTCGTATTTTTGAATTTCGAAATTAATTTATTTTTATAAAAATTACTACCATTTTTAGTTAAACGATGAGGTAAAGTGAATTTACTAGTATCAGGGCATAATACCAAAGTAGGTGATTTTAATTTGTAATGAGTACGTCTTTTTCTTTTGGCAGTTTTACTAGTTCTTCTAAAGGGGACAGCCATTTTAATTATTCTCCTTGTCATTATCATTATTAAATAAAAAAATTTTTTTTATTTAATAATAAAAATTAATTTTAATTAATAAATCTTTTAAATGAATAAAAATAAATTTGATTGTTGTCTGGCGTTTGAGAAGGGATTCGAATCGTGATAGAATTACTACATTTCGTTATTTCTAACTATTATAATAAGCCCCACACACCACCGGACAAGCTAGTTTCCCAGCATCCGGCGATTATTTAAGTGATAATTTAGTTTAGCTAAAAATT
>JAUZIB010000031.1:0-2765 GCA_032887715.1 Candidatus Phytoplasma australasiaticum | reverse complement strand
GCTTTTATGATCTGCTTTAATCTGTCATTCTTTCGTTTAACAGACCGATCATATCCATTCAATGTTTATCAGCATTGGTTATTGGTTAGATAACACGATATTTAGGCATATTTTGGCGCCCATTGAGAAGTAATAAAATTACCACTTAAAACTGTCATTTTGTCAGGACAATATTTTCCTTCTTTAATATAAATCTCATATCCAGGAAAACAAGTAAAAGAATTTTTTTTTAATAAATTTAATTTTCCCAAAAATGCAGGAGCTGCGCATATAGCTGCAATAATTTTATTAGAATCTGAAAATATTTTAATTATATTTAATATGTTTTTTAAAGAATCATGTTCATTTTCTATAACATCTTTCACATACGGTCCGCCTGGTATAATTAAAAAATCATATTTATCATAAATAACATTTTTAGATATATCAGCTTTAACCATTAAATCTGATGCAGAAACCACATCTAATGAATTATTAAATGTCAAAGTAATAACATCAAAACCATTATTTTTTAATAAAGCTCTTGTTGACAAAGCTTCGCAATCTTCGAAGCCATTTTGTAAAATTAATAACCCTTGCATAAAACCAATTTCCTTTCTATCAAATATAAAATAATATAGAATTTAATTTTATAAAATTTATTATTTTAAAATGTATTACTTAGTATTACTTACTTTTTCTATAGCTTTAACAATAGCTTGTGTACATTCAGGATTAAAAATAGAAGGTAAAATATTTTCCTCATTTAATTGAGATTCAGGAATAACAGCTGCCAAAGCATAAACGGCAGCTAATTTCATTTCTTCTGTAATTTGAGCAACTTTACTATCTAAAGCTCCACGAAAAATTCCCGGAAAAACTAATAAATTATTAATTTGATTAGGGAAATCTGAACGACCTGTCGCTACAATACGGGCATTACCTTTCTTAGCTTCTGATGGCATAATTTCTGGTACTGGATTAGCCAAAGCAAATACAATAGCATCTTTATTCATACTAGCAACCATATCAGACGTTAATAAATTAGATTTAGAAACCCCGATAAAAACATCTTTATTTTTGATAATTTCATTTAAAGTACCGGTTTCATTATAAAAATTAGTTATTTTAGCTAATTTTTGTTGACTTACATTTAATAATTCTAAATTTTTAGAATTAATTGCTCCGTGTTTATCTACTAAAACAATATTTTTAGGTTTTAATAATAACAATAATTTCGCAATAGCTGTACCTGCTGCTCCTGCTCCTAAAATAACTATTTCAATTTCAGACATCTTTTTATGCACAACTTTTAAAGCATTAATTAATCCAGCAGTAACAGCGATAGCCGTACCATGTTGATCATCATGAAAAACAGGAATTGATAATTTTTGTTTCAACCTTTCTTCGATCTCGAAACACTCAGGAGCTTTAATATCTTCTAAATTAATAGCACCAAATACAGAAGAAATTTTACTAATGATATTAATTACTTCTTCAGGATCTTCAGAATCTACACAAATAGGATAAGAATCAATATTAGCAAATTTCTTCAATAAAACAGCTTTACCTTCCATTACCGGAATAGAAGCCAAAGCGCCAATATTTCCTAAACCTAATACTGCTGTTCCGTTACTAATAACTGCAACATTATTACCTTTAGAAGTATATTTATATACATCTTCAGGATTATCTTTAATTTTTAAACATGGCTCTGCTACTCCCGGAGTATAAACGAGAGCCAATTCTTTTAAATTATTAACTTCTACTTTAGATACTGTAGCTAACTTACCTTTTTTTTGCGCGTGCAATTTTAACGCTAACTCTTGATTATTCATCAATTAAAATAGCTCCTGTTTATATTTGAATTATTTATAGAATTTATCTATAAAGTTTATTTACCAAATAAAATAAATTTAAACTCAAGATTTAATTATTGAAAAAATTATTATATTAAAAAACAATTTTAATTATTAAATTAATTTTTAAAAATTGACACATTGGTTTTTAGTTCATTAATTTAATTAAAAATCACCAATAATAATAATGTATGATCTTTGATAAAATGTCAACATAAATTTGTTTTTTCATTAATATTTTTATAAATTAAATTATTTTTTTCTAATATTTATAAAATAAATAAAACTAATTTATAAAACAGTATTTATCTAGAATTAATAATATCAATAGGTTTCTTAATAGTAATTTTTATAATTTGTATAAAAGTAACTAATATATAAAAAATTAATCCTAAAACAAAAACACATATATAAGTTTTTCCACTTGGTATTAAAAAAGGGACAGAGAAATATGAAATAAACCAACTGTTCGCTTTAAATAAAAACAATTTAATCAAAATTAAAGCTAAAGCTAAATTAATTAAAAAGAATATCACTATTTCTATTAAAAAAATAGATAAAATATAAATTTTACCAGCTCCAATAGCTCTTAAAACGCCTATATCTTTGTATCTAAGCTTAATGGAATTATTAATAAAAATAATTATCATAATCGCAGCAAAAATAGCCAATACAATAAACGCTCCCAAAATCCATGGTAAAATCCATTCTTTTATATCTGTTTCAAGAAGATTAAATAAACTTATAAATGGAGTTTTAAATAATGTTAAATTTGGATTTTCTATTTCAGATAAATCATTAATAATACGGATAGATTAATTGCGTTTTATTCAGCGATTTATCCTTGCTGTTTTATTTACAATCAGCCCCCGTCCAAACCGGACAAGCAAGTTTCCGAGCATCCGGCTTTCCATAATTTACTCTCTT
>JAUZIB010000030.1:0-2949 GCA_032887715.1 Candidatus Phytoplasma australasiaticum | reverse complement strand
CCAAACGATTATGAATAAAAGAACGAAGGTATTGTGTAAAGATTGTCATCTCAAGATAACCAATCAACAAATACGCGATATTAGAAAAACAAGAACAATAAGAATAAATAACTAATCAACCGCGAGGAGAAATTAGTTCTCGAAAGAAAGTAGATTATGGAAAGCCGGATGCTTGGAAACTTGCTTGTCCGGTTTGGACGGGGGCTGATTGTAAATAAAACAGCAAAGATAAATCGCTGAATAAAACGCAATTAATCTATCCGTATTATATAGAATAGAAGCGACTACTACTAATTATAATATTGCAATTGGTTTTAATTTAAAAACTAAGCATTTGCAAATTCAAGAACAACAAATATTAAGCAAAATAGAAAAAAATTATCATTATTTATCAGAGAATTGCGATATTCCGAAATTCAAAGAAACTAAAAATAGTTATAAAAGTATTTTTCTTTATAAAAAATATTGTGAAGAATTACAAAAATTTTGGTTACAAATACAAAAGCAAATTAATCAAAAAGATATTATAAAAATGACTAAAGAAGCTGAAAAAATTATACCTTCTTCTATTACAATAAAACCTTGCATGTTGTTGAGTTGCGATAATATTAATATTGAAGAAAACATGTTAAAAAATCTATTAGAATATTTAATACAAAAATTAAAAATTAATTTTTTATGTTTATATCAACAAAAATCTAAATATTTTATTTTAGTTTGTAAAAGTAATATTGATAGCATTAATGCTGAAGATTTTATTAAACGTGTCAATATTTTAATTGAAGGTAAAGGTGGAGGGAATGCAAAATTTGCTAAAAGTATTAGTTATCAAAAGGATAAATTAATAATATTGCAACAAGAATGGTTAAAATGTTTATAAAAAAACAATTATATCAAAAAGAAAATTTTTTAGGTTTAGATTTAGGAGAAAAAACTTTAGGAATTTCGTTTTCCAAATTTGGAATTATTGCGAAAAATTTAAAAACTATACATTTTCAGAGACACCAATATAGTAAATTAATTTTGCCTTTAGCAAATATTATTCGTGAAATGAATATTAATATAATTGTTTTAGGTAATCCTAAACATATGAATAATAACATAGGGGTTAAATCGAAGATTAGTATTGCATTTAGTAAAAAAATTAAGAAATATTTTCCATCTGTTGAAGTATTTTTGTGGGATGAACGGCTTTCTACTCAAGAAGCAATTAATAACATGTATCAAATTAAATACCAAAAAAACAAAATTTCAAAATTAAAAGATGAAATGGCTGCTGCAATAATTTTACAAAATTTTTTAAATTATCAAAAATATCATAATAAATTTGATTGATATTTAAAAAAAATTTATAAAGAAATAATATACTTATGTTTTATAATTTAAAACTAAAATATTTAAAAAATATGAAAAAATATGCGATACAAGAAAATATACCTATTATTCACGAAGAAACTGGGGTTTTTTTAGAAAATTTCATTAATACTAAAAAAATAGTAGATATTTTAGAAATAGGAACTGCTATTGGTTATAGCGCATTAACTATGTGTAATCCAATTAATCGAATTCAAACATTAGAAAGATCAAATATTTATTATCAATTAGCTAAAAAAATATTTTCTCATACACCTTTCAATATTGAGGTAATTTGGACAGAAGCTCTAATTTATCAACCTAAAAAAAAATATGATTTAATTTTTATTGATGGTGCTAAATCACAATATTGCAAATTATTTGAAAAATATCAAAAATTTATAAAAAATAATGGTTTTATTATTTGTGATAATTTAAATTTTCATAATTTATTTAATAAAAAAAATAATTCTAAAAATATTTGTAAAATTCTAAAAAAAATACAAACATTTAAAATATATTTAAAAAATAATTATTTTTTTAAAACTACATTTATAAATGTAGGAGATGGATTGAGTATTTCTTGTAAGAATTTTTTACCATCCGAATATATATTTTAATGATAAAATAAATTATTCAAATTAAAAAAATAAAAAAGAGGTTAGTCATTATGAACCAAGAACTTGATTCTTATGCGCATAAATATAAAGTTGATAAAAAAAATATTCATAAAGATAAACAAATTTATAAACTAACTCAAGAAGGTGTAGATAAATTAAAGCAAGAACTAGATCATTTAACTTCCACTAAAAGAAGTGAAAATTTAATTTCTTTAAAAGAAGCTCGTGATCAAGGGGATTTAAGTGAAAATGCTGATTATGCAGCTGCTACTAATGAACAAATCATAATAGAAACACGTATTTCTGAAATCAAAAATATTTTAAAAAATATGCAAATTATTGATTATTCTAACCAAAATAAAGAAATTATCACCATTGGTAATATGGTAGATATTCAGTTTTTAGATAATATGGAAATTTTAAAATTACATCTAGTTGGCATTTTAGAAGTAGATCCTTTGAACAATAAATTTTCTATTGAATCGCCAATTGGACAAAGTTTGCAAGGGCATAAAGAAGGTGATCAAGTGAGATATAAATCTGAAACGGGTAAAATAATCGATATTAAAGTTTTAAAAATAAATTGATATGAAATTAAAAAATTATATAAATTATATACCTAGTTTTTATTATGATTCTGTTTTCGAAATCCCTTTCGAAGATTTATTGCATAAAAATATTAAAGCTTTATTTTTTGATTTAGATAATACTCTTATAGAGCCATATCAAAAAACTTTAAATGATAAAATTTATAATTTCTTAATAAATATTAGTAAAAAATTTAAAATAATTATACTTTCTAATGCTTCCAACCAGAAATTAAAAAAAATTTTATCACCTAACTGGAATGGGCGCCAAAGATGCCTAAATTTCGTGTTATCTAACCAATAGCCAGGGCAGATAAACCCTGAAAGGATATGGTCGGTCAGTCAAACGAAAGAATGAAGGATTATAGCAGACCATAAAAGCGGATTGC
>JAUZIB010000029.1:0-2969 GCA_032887715.1 Candidatus Phytoplasma australasiaticum | reverse complement strand
GCATTTTTCTAATTTTATCCCAAGAATAGACAACCCATGGTTCAAATTGGGTTTTTCCTTTATTATGATAAGGAATACCCCAAGTTGATCCTATATTAAGTTTCTTCCGAACTCTAGCAATTGACGTTTTCCGTTTTCTTGCTAATGTTTTCAAACAGCTATATTCAGCTAGATAATTTAGATGGGTTAGAGCACTTAGATTGTTAGCAAAACAAAAGTATCGGATGATTCCTCGGACAATTGTTTGATAGATTCGAATTATTTCTAATTCGTCTCTATCCGCTAGTGTTTCGTCGTGTTTCACCTTTCCCTTTTTTAACCAATTATATTCATATCCATATTCTTTGGCTTTCGCTTTAGGAATCTGGATTAGAACTTTGCCATTTAAGGAATTCTTGGTAAGTTTCCTTTTTCGTGTACTATTGGTGGGGTTTACCTTGATCATGTAGGATAGAAACCTCGTTCCTTTGTTGGCTTTAACAATTTTGGACTTATCCTTACTAACCGTAAGGTTCAGATCTTGCTTTAGCCATTGCGTTACTTGGTCTTTGATTCTTTCGGTTTGATCATATTCGCCTTTGATGCCAATGATAAAGTCATCAGCATAACGGCTATATTCAACTCTTGGTTTTGGATTTAAATTGATGTCTCTGTCCACCCCCAGATTACGATGCTGGTGTATCTTCCATGCCTTCCCATACTCTGGGTTCTTCTTCTTAATTGGTTTTCCTTCTTCAATCAGTTTCTCCATTCTCAGGTCGATATGGTGTAAATATACATTCGCTAATAGAGGAGAAATAATTCCTCCCTGGGGAGAACCCGATAAGGATTCATATTTGATGCCATCCTTCATGAACCCAGCTTTTAGCCATCTATTAATGGTTGATAGCGTTTTATTCTTTTTGATGAACTGATTTAGGGTTCTTATCAGAATCTCATGATTGATGTTATCAAAGTAACCTTCTAAGTCAATTTTGACAAGGTAATCAATTCCTTTAAATCTTTGTTTGACACGTTTGATAGCGTCATGACAGGATTTTTTGGTTCTAAATCCAAAGCTCCATTCCGAGAAAATATTTTCGAAATAAGGAGTTAAGAGTTGTTCCAGGCATTTTTGAATCAGTCTATCTTGGATGGTCGGTATACCCAAAGGTCGGGTTTTCTTATTATCTTTAGGAATGAAGGTTCTTTTAACTGGTTTCGGGTGGTAACCATTATTGACGTATTCCAGATGGTATCTTTCTAGTTTTTTAAGATTGATTCCATCGATGGTTTCATTGTCGATTCCGGGTGTACCCGCTCCCTTGTTAGTCGCGATTCTGTTAAATGCTGTTAACGTGTTATAAAAGTTATTCATCCCTTGCTGCAGCTCTCTTTTTAGAGAGTAACCGTTTGATGAACAATATTGAATCTTATTCAATGTTCGCGAAAGTTTAGTTTCTGGTGAAACCGTTGTTGACATAATTTATCAACTCCTTTTTCGATACCATTGAATAAATAGTAAATTACTTTCTTCCTTCGCCCTATAAGAGTTATTAACTCTCTTCTTGGTAAGATGATTGACTAAATTATTCCAAATTTAGGTTTATCCTTACGACTACTAAAAAGATTCTTTATCCTTGACCATCCGGGCTTTTATTTCCGGATTCGTAAATTTAATTACTTGGTTTTAGGATTCTCCAAGTTACACTAAAATTCTACCTTAATTCTGTAGGGGAAGTATCCTCGTTAAGAGGCTGATTCCAGGTTTATTATTTGATAAACTACCCAATACCTTATATATGCACTGGTAGACTCTGGACTGTCCGTTTCAGCAACTTCCGGAACAGGTTATATAATTACATCAATTTTCCTTCTTAGGCCATCTCAGGCTTCTCCATGGAATTATTTGGTGGCGGAGTCTTCTTGACTAATTTGCTTTTGTCGCAATCCGCTTTTATGGTCTGCTGTAATCCGTCATTCTTTCGTTTGACTGACCGACCATCTCCTTTCAGGGTTTATCTGCCCTGGCTATTGGTTAGATAACACGAAATTTAGGCATCTTTGGCGCCCTATAAGATATATTAGTAGTCTCTGGACTATCCGTTTCAGCAACTTCCGGAATAGGTTACACGATTACATCAATTTTCCTTCTTAGGCCATTTCAGGCTTTTCCATAGAATCATTTGGTGGCGGGGTCATCTTGACTAGTTACTTCGTCGCAATCCGCTTTTATGGTCTGCTATAATCCGGCCTTCTTTCGTTAGCCTGACCGACCATATCCTTTCAGGGTTTATCGGCCCTGACTATTGGTTAAATAGCACGAAATTTAGGCCTCTTTGGCGCCCCTTACATCGCGTTCATGCTTTTGCTGTTGCTTATTACTCTTTCGAGATAACTTGCCAAGCCAATCTTTCGATTTTTATGCGGTCTCATATCATTATTCCGGATAAGATAGTACGTTAATCTATTGAATTTATGGCCTCTTTACGCCCTCTTTCTAAATATATTTTTTAAATATACTATATAATAAAAATTTTATAAACCGTGTATAAATACGATTTCATAGCAGAATGATGAACATCTTTTAAGAGATTATTACAGCTACAATAATACTTTTATCTTATTAATTTTATATTTTTTTATACCCTCTATCTAAATATATTTTTTTTAAATATACTATACATAATAAAAAAAATGTATAGCCATATATAAGTATACACAATTTTATAATTTTCAAATTTTTTTATAATTTTAAAAAGATAAAAGATTTTATTATTTTAAATCTTATAATAAATTAATGTTATTAAACGCGTAATATTACACAAAAATAATATTTTATTTAAAAAGAAGAAAAAAAATTAAAAATTATTTTTACTGTATATAAATATATTTTATATTTATTATTTTTTATTTAATTTTTTTAATAATTTGAAAGTATTTTAATTAAACACAATTAATAAAAAAAATTAAGATAAATTAACGGAAAA
>JAUZIB010000028.1:0-2978 GCA_032887715.1 Candidatus Phytoplasma australasiaticum | reverse complement strand
CGAGACAGGTTCAGAAATTACATCAATTTACCTTCTTAGGCCATTTCAGGCTTCTCCATAAAATTATTCGGTGGCGGGGTCATCTTGACTAATTTGCTTTGGTCTTAACCCGCTTTTATGGTCTGCTCTAATCCGACATTCTTTCGTCTGCCCGACCGACCATCTCCTTTCAGGGTTTATCAGCCCTGGCTATTGGTTAAATAGCACGAAATTTAGGCCTCTTTGGCGCCCTTTTGATTTCTGTAAACTTCCAATATCTCGCCAACGATTAAAAACAAAAAAAATTTTATACCTTGTTTACTTCTCAAAAATTTCATAATTTGTTTATCAGTCATTGATTCGCTAAAAATAATTCTTGAAATAAAATTTTTTCTAAAGAAAATTATCATTTTATCATCAAAAACATCTAAAATTGTTTTTTTAAAATCTTCAAAATAATCATCGATTTTGAAATTTATAAAAAAATCTAAAATATTTAGATTCCTATTGTCATAAGTTTCATTCATAATTTTAATAAGAGTATCTTCACTGATTTCTCTCAAAAATTTTACAATTTCTTCATCGGTTTTAGATTTATCAAAAAAAATAGGAATATAATTTTCTTTTACTGCAAATTTTAATTTTTCATCAGCTACATTTAAAACTTTTTCTTTAAAAGAAAAATAAACATAATTCGTCTGAAATTCTGAACTTTTTTGATATATATTTTTTTCCGGATTTTGATTATATAAGTTGATTTCTGATGATTTAAATAAATTTTTTTCATCAAAGCCATAAACGTCATAAACTTTAGAAAAAATTAAAGTTAAAAAAAACATAATGGATATTGAAAAAATTTTTAAATTCGATATTGAAAAATTTTTTAAATTCATTATTTTACCCCTTTTTTTATTTATTAAAAAACAAGAATAAGTCAACAATGTATATTTATATTATAATCTTTTTTTAAAAAAACAAAAAAGACCAACTTTAAAATTGGTCTTTATTATCTTAATTCTTTTCTTTATTTTTTATTCCATGTTATCACTGTAACCTCTTCATTTGGTTATGTAGTGAATGGGAAGCGGTGCGATGTGACTATTTAGGAGATAGGAGAATAGAGTTTTTGAAAAACCCTAACAAAAAAACATCATACATCAATTGTGAGAATTAGAAAAAATTCGAAAATTAAAAAACTTGAGAAATTAAAGAAAACCAAGACTGATAATTGAGAGGATAATGATCAAAAAAAGATGTAAAGTTTATTTTAACAACCAAAAAAACCGCATTTAAAATCCATCATACCAAATCTGGATGCGATGTGGCTGGCATAGAAACAAAACTATGGTTTTTTTAAATTCAAAAAACTAATCATTAATATCTATATTTTTAAGATTTAATTATTTTTAAAGTTATAAAGAATCTAAGGCATTGAAAAAATTCTTTTTTCTTAAAAAAATTTTTTGAGCTGCTTTACGTTTATAATTTTTATTTTGCCAATAATTATCAAAATGAATTTTTTCTAATTCATTTAACAATATTTGAGCTCCATTTTGCCCTACATCGAATTGTAATGGATTACTAGAATGATCCCAAATTTTACAATGTAATAAAAAATGTTCTAGTAAATTACAATAAACCAAATTGTATTCCATTTGATAACTAAAAGGAGCTTTTTGAGCCAATTCAGGATTAGACAAACCTTTCATTTCATTTTCTTTAATGTGATGTATTTGTAAACCTTCTGAAGATCTTTTAATATATTCATTTATCTTAGTGCATTTCCGATCCAAGAAATAATTACCAGGTACTTCTCCATATTTATCTAGTAAAATGTCAATTATTTGATTATATGTCAAAAGCATCATATAAGAAATACTATACTTTATATTAATGTTTACATTATTTTTAAAATGAACTTGAATTAAAATATTTTCAATATCTTCTAAATGTTTTAAAATTATTTTTATTTTTTTGAAAGAACAAGATTTAAAATTATCAGATAATAAAAAAAGATCAATTTTTTGTAATTCATAATAAATAGAAGGGTATCGGACTTGAATATTTTTATATATTCGACTCATCAATAAATTAATATAATTTATTTTGTTTTTAATTTTTTTAGATAATTGTTTTGATTTTGCTTTTAAATAAAAAAACGAAGTATCAATAATATTAAAATAAATATTATTATAAAAATTGCAATTAATAAAATAATTTTCATATTCTTTTTTTAATTAAAATATATTTTTTATCTTTTAAATTTTTACTGTTTTAATATATAAGTAAAATAAAATGTGTAATCCATTTATTCAGAGTTAATAATTTTTTTTATTAAGATAAAAATTAATATTTCTTTTATTCCTTTAGCTTAAAATTAATTTAATAAGTATGAAATCTTATTTTTTATGATTTCTATTTATAGAAAATAAATGCTACATACTGGAATTATTTTTTAATTTTTAGGAATGGTTTAACTAATATTACTTAATTATTTGAATTTGTTATTTATTAAAGTAGGGATATAGAAATAATTATACTTTAATTATTTATTATTTGTCCAAAATAAATAAAAAATAAAATTATTTTTTATTTTTAAAATTTCAAATTTTAAACATTTTTAAACCGCAAAAGGATAAAAAATTTTAATATCATAAAAAATATTAAATTGAAAAAAATAATATTAATATTCTTGATATTTTAATATTTTTATTATTTAACATTCAAAAATTAAATTTTAAAATTTTTTCCATTATTATTAATACTTTTTACTGATAATAAAATCTTTTTTGTGATTTTGCTGGTGGTAACAACACTTACAACAAAAAGGTTTTTTAATCAGTATATCACGTCCTGGCGCACTGAACCTTTCTTTTGTTACAATTAGTTATCATATTCATCATGGCCAAAATCATTTTTAGTCCCTTAAAATCTTATCTTGTTTCGTGAAAAAAACTTATTTAACGTTTTAAAAGTTGTTAAATAAAATTTAACTGTTA
>JAUZIB010000027.1:0-3077 GCA_032887715.1 Candidatus Phytoplasma australasiaticum | reverse complement strand
GCTGGGAGAGCGTCTGCCTTACAAGCAGAAGGTCGGGGGTTCGATCCCCTCATTCTCTACCAAAACCGGAAACTTAAAAGTACACATTTTTTAAGATTTTTAAGTAATTATAAGTGTTATTTAAGCCTATGTAGCTCAGTTGGTAGAGCATCTGACTGTTAATCAGAATGTCCTAGGTTCGATCCCTAGCATAGGCGCCATTTTAAATTTTTAATATTTTATTTTCAAAAGTAGTTTGTGATGTTTTGTCGTATTTATTTTAGAAAAAAGGGGATTTTCATGACTTTAAAAATGTTTGAAACTACTTTTGAAAATAATTTACTTATTATAGAAGTTAATAAATTAGCTAAACAAGCTAATAGTTCTATTTTAGTTCGTTATAAAGATACTGTTTTATTAAGTGTTTTGGTTATTGGCGATAATGAAGTTTCTTTAGATTATTTACCTTTAATGATTTTTTATCAAGAAAAATTTTATGCAGCAGGAAAAATACCAGGAAATTTTTCTAAAAGAGAAGGTAAACCTTCTGATGCAGGTATATTGAATGCTCGTTTGATAGATAGAACATTAAGACCATTATTTATTAAGAATTTTAATAAAGAAATTCAAATTGTAAATACTATTTTAAGTAATGATGATAGTTGTAATAATGAAATTTTTGCTATTTTTGGTAGTTCTTTAGCTGCTTTAATTTCTGATGCTCCTTTTTATAAAGCTGTTGCAGCAGTATGCGTAGGTCGAGTTAATAATAAATTCATTATTAATCCTGATCCTCAACAAAAAAATATTTCTGATTTATGGTTATTATTAAGTGGTACTAAAGATAAATTAAATATGATAGAAATTAGTTCTAAAGAAATTTCGGAAAAAGATTTAATATCAGCTATGTTATTTGGTCATGAATTTATTAAACAATTATGTATTTTTCAGGAAGAAATTAAAAGAAAATTAAATATTGTTAAAAATATTAATTTAATAAATAATTATAATATTGATTTGTTTAATAAATTTAAATTTAAATATTTTGATATTTTTAAAAATAATCTTAAAAAATTAATTAATAAAACATTTGTTAAAAAAATTTTTTCAGATGAAATTAATAATATTAAACATATTATTTGGGAAAAATTTATAGAAGATAAAGAATTTGTAATCGATATACCAAAAGATTTTATTGTTTCTTGTGAACATCAATATAAATTAGAAACAACAAAAGAACAATTTACACATATGTTTAATGATTTATTTAAAGATATAATGAGAGAAATTGTTTTAAAGGAAAAAAAAAGAATTGATGGTCGAACTTTAAACGAAATTCGTTTTATTCAAACTGAAGTAGGTTTTTTGCCGCGTACTCATGGATCGGCTCTTTTTTCTAGAGGTGAAACTCAAAGTTTAGCAGTGGTTACTATTGGTGCTTTAAGCGAATGTAAATTAATAGATGATCTTAGCGAAGAAGAAAAAGAATCTTTTATTGTTCATTATAATTCTCCACCTTTTTCTGTAGGTTCGATTGGTAAATATATGATGCCTTCTAGAAGAGAAATTGGTCATGGAATGTTAACTAAAAAAGCTTTATCTAATGTACTTCCCATTGAAAAAGATTTCCCATATACTATTAGGGTAGTATCGGAAATTTTAGAATCTAATGGTTCATCTTCTCAGGCAACTATTTGTGCAGCTTCTATGGCTTTGATGGATGCAGGGGTACCTTTATTACGACCTGTAGCGGGTTTAGCAATGGGATTATTTTTTGAAAACGAAGATAATTATGCTATTTTAAGTGATATTCAAGGTTTAGAAGATCAAAAAGGTGATATGGATTTCAAAATTGCTGGTACTATTAAAGGTATTACAGCTGCACAAATGGATATTAAAATAGAAGGAATTAGTTTTAATATTTTACAAGAAGTTTTAGAAAAATCTCGTTTAGGCAGAATAGAAATTTTAGAAAAGATGAATAACACCATTAAAAAACCTCGAGAGCATATGTCTGTTTATGTTCCTAAGGTGAAGATGATTAATATTCCTGTGGATAAAATTCGTGATATTATTGGTGCTGGTGGCAAAATTATTAATCAAATCATTGAGACTTATGATAATGTTAAAATAGATATTCAACAAAACGGTAATATTTTTATTATGCACAATAATGAAAGTATTGTTAATCAAGTATCTAATTATATTTTGAATTTAGTAGATGAAATAAAAATAGGTAAAGTGTATGAAGTTACTGTTATAAAAATTTTATATGATAAAAAAAGTGGTCATTCTTTTGCTGCTATAGTTCAGATTTTTCCTGGAATTGAAGGATTTATTCATATTAGTAAATTATCTAATGTGAAAGTTGAATGTGTTGAAGATGTTATTTCGATAGGACAAAAAGTTTTAGCTAAATGTATTTATATTAATGAAAAAGGTAAAATAGATTTATCTTTAATTTTGTAAAAATAATTATTTAAATTAGTATTTAATTTTAAAAAAAATTTGTTAAAATAATCGATGATAAGAATAATGGAAGGTGATCGAAGTTAGATAGTTTTTGAAATTAAAAATTTCTAATTTAGGAAAGTCCATGTTAGCACATAGGGCGCCAAAGAGGCCTAATTATCTTGTCAATTGACCAATGACCAGTGCGATAAACACCGAAAGGATAAGAACGGTTCCTGAAAGGAAACGCTCAGGAATTATAGCAGTTCTTAAAAGCGGATTGCGACGAAGTAGCTAGTCAAGACGATGCCGCCACCGAATGGTTCCAAGGACAAGCCTGTAATGGCCTAAGAAGACAAAGAAGATGTAATTAACAAACCTGTTCGTAAGCTACTATAAATGGACAGTCCAGAATCTATCAATTTAGTATGTGGATTGGATAGTTTATCAATTAAAACCTGGAATCTCACCATTTCACAATGGTTACTTCTCCTAAAGAACCAAGGTAGATATTTAGAGCAACTTGGAGAATCCTAAAACCAAGTAATTAAATTTACAAATCAGGAAATAAAAGCCCTGATGGTTAAGGATAAAGAATCTTCTTAGTAGTCGTAAGAGTAAACCTAGATTTGGAATAATCTAGCTAA
>JAUZIB010000026.1:0-3097 GCA_032887715.1 Candidatus Phytoplasma australasiaticum | reverse complement strand
TTTTAAGTCCTGCTCTAACCATTGAGTTACTTGGTCTTTGATTCTTTCGGCTTTATCATATTCACCTTTAATGCCAATAATAAAGTCATCAGCATAGTGGATATATTCAACTCTTGGTTTTGGATTTAGGTTGATGTCTCTATCAACCCCCAGATTATGATGCTGGTTTTTTGTCCCAAGCTTTCTTATATTCTAGGTTACTCTTCTTAATTGGTTTCCTTTCTTTGATCAGTCTCTCCATTTTCAGGTCAATGTAATGTAAATATACATTCGCTAACAAAGGAGAAATAATTCCTCCCTGAGGAGAGCCGATAAGGATTCATATTTGATGCCATCTTTCATGATACCGGCTTTCAGCCATTTGTTAATGGTTGATAGCGTTTTATTCTTTTTGATGAACTGATTTAAGGTTCTCATCAGAACCTCATGATTGATGGTATCAAAGTAACCTTCTAAGTCAATTTTGACAAGGTAATCAATTCCTTTAAATCTTTGTTTGACGCGTTTGATAGCGTCATGACAAGATTTTTTGGTTCTAAATCCAAAACTCCATTCTGAGAAGATATTTTCGAAATAAGGAGTTAAAAGTTGTTCGAGACATTTCTGTATCAGTCGGTCTTTGATGGTTGGTAAACCCAGAGGTCTGGTTTTTTTATTATCTTTGAAAATGAATATTCTTTTAACCGGTTTCGGGTTGTAACCATTGTTGACATATTCTTGGTGGTATTTTTCTAGTTTTTTAAGATTAATCCCATTAATAGTTTCATTGTCAATTCCGGGTGTGCCCGCCCCCTTGTTAGCCGCAATTTTATTAAATGCTGTTAACGTGTTATAAAAGTTATTCATTCCTTGCTGTAACTCTCTTTTTAGAGAGTAACCGTTCGATGAACAATATTGAATCTTATTCAATGTTCGTAAAAGTTTAGTTTCTGGTGAAACCGTTGTTGACATAATTTATCAACTCCCTTCCCGATACCATTGAATAAATAATAAATTACTTTCTTCTTTCGCCCTACGAGAGTGATTAACTCTCTTCTCGGTAAGACGATTAACTAAATTATTCCAAATTTAGGTTTACCCTTACGACTACTAAAAAGATGCTTTATCCTTGACCATCCAGACTTTTATCTCCAGATTAGTAAACTTAATTACTCAGTTTTAGGATACTCCAAGTTACTCTAAATTTCAACCTTAATTCCTTAGGGGAGGTATCCTCTATTCGAGAGGCTGATTCCAGGTTTCCTTTTTATTTGATAAACTACTCAATACGTTTAATTTATATTAGCAGACTCTGGACTGTCCGTTTCAGCAACTTCCGAAACAGGTTTTAGAATTACATCAATTTTCCTTCTTAGGCCATCTCAGGCTTCTCCATCGAATTGTTAGGTGGCGGAGTCATCTTGACTAATTTGCTTTCGTCGCAACCCGCTTTTATGGTCTGCTGTAATCCGTCATTCTTTCGTTTGACTGACCGACCATATCCTTTCAGGGTTTATCGGCCCTGGCTATTGGTTAAATAGCACGAAATTTAGGCCTCTTTGGCGCCCTTAAACTTCTAATATAAGTTCCTTTAGATACATCTACTTGAAATTTCGCCTCTTGTTTTTGTGGATTATATGAAATTAATTTTAAATTTGAAATTGTTACTTTTCTAGGAGGAATATCAATATGTTTTTGTTTTCTAGCTAAATTATACATTTTTTGACCTTTAATTTTAATAGCGGAAAACATTGGAGGAGTTTGCCAATATTGTTTATTATTAAAATAATCAAAATTTTTTTTTACAATAGTTTCTGGTAAAATTATTTCTTTTTTATCAATTAATTCTCCATAAATATCTAATGTATCGTAATTTTTATTAAATAAAGCAGTTCCTTGATATTGCTTATTTAAATTATTAAATAAAAATGCTAATTTTGTTGCTTTATTAATATAGGGATAGATTATTTGCGTTTCCATATCAGAATTTATCTTTTTGATATTTATTACAAACAGCCTCCCTCTAAACCGGACGAGCAAGTTTCCCAGCATCCGGCTTGCCATAATTTGTTCTTTTCGTAAGACTAACTTTTTGTTGCCACTGGTTAGTTATTATTAACAACAAATTACTAACTTCTTTCGCCTTATAAAGGTGGTTAACCTTCTTCTCGGGAGGGTAATTATCTTTGTTATTCCAAACAAAGTTTTAGTTCTTCCGACTACTAAAAAGTCGCTTTATCCTTGGGCCAGAAAGCTTTTACTTCTTCTGCTATTCTTGTTAAGAACTTGCCTTTAGGATTCTCCAAGTTACTCTAAATATCGACCTTGATTCCTTAGGTGAAGTAACCACTATTATTTTGGTGGTGAGATTCCAGGTTTTTTATTTTATAGATAAACCATCCAATTCGTGATAATTATTATTGATGGATTCTGGACTGATTAGTTACAGTAGTTTATAAGTCAGGTTTAATATTACATCTTCTTAGCTTCTTAGGCCTTTTCAGGCTTATCCTTAGAACCATTAGGTGGCGGTATCATCTTGACTAACTACTTCATCGCAATCCGCTTTTAAGAACTGCTGTAATTCTTTATTGTTTCCTTTAAAGAACCGTTCTTATCCCTTCAGTGTTTATCGCACTGGTGATTGGTTAAATCACACGATATTTAGGCCTCATTTGGCGCCCTATCACAATTAACAAACCTTCTGCTAAAGGATCTAAAGTACCTGTATGACCCGCTTTTTCTAAATTTAATTTTTTTTTGATAAATCTAACAACATCATGTGATGAAATACCAGAAATTTTATTTACTAAAAAAAACCCATTCATTTTTTATGGACCATTTACTTTCTGTTTTATTTATATTTTCAGAATTTTTTATCAAGTAATTAAAATTATAAATATTTATTTTTTTATTTTAAATAATTGAATCATTTTATAATATTATCAATTATCTATATTATTTGTTAAAAAATTTAATAATTCTGTTAAAATACGGATAGATTATTTGCGTTTCTTTGATAAGATTTATTTTTCTTATCAGATATTACAAACAGCCCCCGTCCAAACGGTGCGAGCAAGTTTCCCAGCACACCGCTTTCCATAATTTACCCCTTTTC
>JAUZIB010000025.1:0-3150 GCA_032887715.1 Candidatus Phytoplasma australasiaticum | reverse complement strand
CGGAAAGGGATAAATTATGGAAAGCGGTGTGCTGGGAAACTTGCTCGCACCGTTTGGACGGGGGCTGTTGGTAATATTTGATAGAAAAACAAATCCTATCAAAGAAACGCCAATAATCTATCCGTATATAAAACAACTAAATCAAAAGCATTCGCAAGGTTAGCAGTAATGGAAAAGGTGAAATGCCCTAAACGGTTAAAAAATGTTGTTAATAAATAAACCTCAATGGCAAGTTGTTATAAGCCAAGAGCTCTAAGACGCTTAATTTAGTAAATCTTTCGCAAATTAAGATTATTCCTAGTAATCCTTTGATGGATCACTTAGAGAACAAAAAAAACTCGTTCTTATAGAAAAGAAATAAATTTTTTGAAACAAAGAACGTAAACCGTACCTAAAACTGCACGTAGAATTTATGAGTAACTTTGATCTCCCTAAAAGCACCTCAAAAAAGGTTAAAACTAACAGCTGTTAGGCTCAAGGGAAAAGCGAAACTTAGAGTAGTCGTCAGTTTAATTCTGGAATTGGAATATTTATAGAAGAACCTGACCACGGTGAAGGGTAATAACCTTTACATGGCGAAAGAGTTTCAATATCTTGTAATAAGATATTAGGCGCCGGATGCTTGGAAACTTGCTTGTCCGGTTCTGTGGGGGGCTAGTTTGGAATATATAATGAAATAAATTCATTATGAAACCCAATTATTCTATCCTAATTATTGTAATTAATGAAAAAAATTAAAAATATTTATTTTTTATTTATAATAATTATTATTTTAATAATTGTTTATAACTCATGCAATATAATTAAGCCGAATAATTCTAATTTTAAAATAATAAATAAATCTGATAATAATTCCGATGATCAAATGTCTGAAAATAGTTTTGATTCAACTTCTACAATGCAAACCTGGGCGCCAAAGAGGCCTAAATTTCGTGCTATTTAACCAATAGCCAGGGCTGATAAACCCTGAAAGGATATGGTCGGTCGGGCAGACGAAAGAATGTCAGATTAAAGCAGACCATAAAAGCGGGTTGCGACGAAAGCAAATTAGTCAAGAGGACACTGCCACCGAATAATTCTATGGAGAAGCCTGAAATGGCCTAAGAAGGATAATTGAGGTAATCGTTGAACCTGTTCCGGAAGTTGCTTAAACGGAAAGTCCAGAATCTATCAATATTATAGGTTTGTATTGCGATAGTTTATCAAATAAAGAAACCTGGAATCAGCCTCCCTAAAGAGGATACTTCCCCTAAAGAATTAAGGTAGAAATTTAGCGTAACTTGGAGAATCCTAAAACTAAGTAATTAAATTTACTAATCCGGAAATAAAAGTCCTGATTGTCAAGGATAAAGAATCTTCTTAGTAGTCGTAAGGGTAAACCTAAATTTGGAATAATTTAGTTAATCGTCTTACCCAGAAGAGAATTAATTACTCTTATAGGGCGAAAGAAGAAAGTAATTTATTATTTATTCAATGTTATCGAGAAAGGGGTTGATATATTATGTCAACAACGGTTTCACCTGAAACTAAACTTTTGCGAACATTGAATAGAATTCAATATTGTTCATAAAACGGTTACTCCTTAAAAAGAGAACTCCAGCAGGGAATGAATAACTTTTATAACACTTTAACAGCATTTAATAAAATTGCGGCTAACAAGGGAGCGGGTACACCTGGAATCAACAATAAAACCATCGATGGAATCAATCTGGAAAGATTAAAAAGATACCATCTGGAATACGTCAATAATGGTTACCACCCAAAACTAGTTAAAAGAATCTTCATTCCTAAAGATAATAAAAAAACCAGACCCTTAGGCATACCGACCATCAAAGATAGATTGATGCAAAAATGTTTCGAACAACTCTTAACTCCCTATTTCGAAAATATCTTCTCTGAATGGAGCTTTGGATTTAGAACCAAAAAATCTGGTCATGATGCCATCAAACGCGTCAAACAAAGATTTCAAGGAATTGATTACCTTGTCAAAATTGACTTAAAAGGTTACTTTGATAACATCAATCATGAGATTCTGATGAGAACCTTCAATCAGTTCATCAAAAAGAATAAAACGCTCTCAACCATTAGCAAATGGTTAAAAGCGGGCTTCATGAAAGAGGGGATCAAATATGAATCCTTATCAGGCTCTCCTCAAGGAGGAATTATTTCTTCTTTGTTGGCGAATGTATATTTAAATTACATCGACCTGAAAATGGAGAAACTGATTAAAGAAGGAAAACCAATTAAGAAGAATAACCCAGAATATTGGAAGGCATGTAAAATACACCAGCATCATAAACTGGGGATTGACAGATACACCAATTTAAATCTAAAACCAAGAGTTGAATATATCCGTTATGCTGATGACTTTATCATTGGCATCAAAGGCGAATATGACCAAGCTAACAGGAGTAAAAATCAAGTAACGCAGTGGTTAGAGCAAGATCTGAACCTTACGATTAGTAAGGATAAGTCAAAAATTGTGAAAGCCAGTAAAGGAACTAGGTTTCTATCCTACATGATAAAGGTCAACCCCACCAATAAAACTCGGGAAAGGAAAACCACCAATAATTCCTTAAACGGCCAAGTTCAAATCCAAACTCCCAAGGCGAAAGCTATAGAATATGGAGAGGAATATAATTGGTTAAAAAAGGGAAGGGTGAGACATGACGAAATATTAGCGGATAGAGACGAACTAGAAATAATCCAAACCTATCAAACAATAGTTAGAGGAATTATCCAACACTTTTGTTTAGCTAACAATCTCGGTGTCCTAACCCATTTAAATTATCTAGCGGAATATAGCTGTTTGAAAACGCTGGCAAGGAAACGGAAAACGTCAATTACCAAAGTTCAAAAGAAATGTAAAATTGGTTCAACTTGGGGAATTTCTTATCTTAACAAAAGGGAAACCCAATACGAACCATGGAATGTTTACACTTGGGACAGAATTAAAAAAATGCGTAATTATAAGGGGAATCCGGATATTACCATCAATAAGTATATTTTCCAAGGTCGCACCTATCTAACTGACCGTCTAAAAGCGGAACGTTGTGAGAATTGCGACAAAACAACCCAACTACAAATTCATCACATTGGTACGGTCCGCAATGCGCATCACCGAAGTATCATGAATAAAAGAACAAAGGT
>JAUZIB010000024.1:0-3741 GCA_032887715.1 Candidatus Phytoplasma australasiaticum | reverse complement strand
TAAAAAGGATAAATTATGGCAAGCCGGATGCTTGGAAACTTGCTTGTCCGGTTTAGATGGGGGCTATTTGTAATAGATAATCGAAATATAAATCTAATTATTGAAACGCAAATAATCTATCCATATTTATTAGGATATAGTGGGATGCAACCTATTTATTTAATTGAAAAATTTGTGTTTTTAAAACCGTTTTTATATCTTTCGAAAGACAAAATTATTCATTATGCTAACCAGAAAAAAATTTCTTTTTTAGAAGATGAAACTAACCAAAATGATTATTATGCTAGAAATAGAATTCGTAAATTTGTAATTCCTTATTTACAAAAAGAACATAATTTTTTAAAAAATATTTATAAATTTCATATCCAAATAACAGAAATTTATCAATTAGTAAAAGAACAAACAAATTTATTTTTAAAATATCATTTTAATCAACAATATTATTGTTTAGAGGTATTTTGTAAATTGAATATAGTTATCCAAAAAAATATTATTTTATCTTTGTTGGATTATAAAAAAATAAATAAAAATTTTGTTTTAATTAATAATATTATTAAATTATTAAATAATAATAATAAACCTTATTGTCAAGTTAAATTAAATGACCAATGGCAAATATCTAAAAAATATTATAAATTTCAATTAGCTCCTTTAGTTAGAACAGAAAATAATATTAATAAACTAAAGCCTATTTTGTATGTATATCATGATCACAAAATATATCCCAAATATATGAAACAGAAAAAGATTTTTTATAGTAACGGACAAATAATATTCCCTTTAATTATAAGAACAAGACTATCAGGAGATATATTGAAATTTAAATTTGGAAAGCAAAAATTAAAAAAATTTTTAATTAATTGTAAAATTCCTATTACACAAAGAAACAAATTATTATTAATAGTAGATCAAACGCAAAAAATTATTTGGATCCCTTGTTTATATCATAATGAAACTTTAGGAGAGGGTAAAATTATAACTCTTGCTATCGAGAATACTAAAGAAGTTTAAATAACTTGTGATTTTATTAATTACTAAACATTAAAAGGATAAAAAACGGTTTTTTTATTGAAGTAAATAATAAATAATTAAAGTAGTTATCCAAAGTAAATTGTGACAAAGTTAGTTAGTCAATAATACTTAACTACCGAATGATCTCAAAGAAAAGTCATAGATGATCTAATAAACGAATTAAATGTAATTACTTGTAAATTATTGAAATCGAATAGTTCATAGTTTATCTAGAAATTAAATCAAATTTAACATTTAGAGTAACTGGGAATAATTATAAAATCTAATTATTAAATTAACAAATAATGAAATAAAAAATTATTATATCTAAGGATAAATCAATTTTTTAGTAGTTATAGGAATAAAATTTAATTTGTAATAAATAATTAGGTCATTTTCCCAGGATGAAAATTAACCATTTTTATAGGATGAAAGAAGTCAATGATTTATTGTTTATTCAAAAAATAGTTATTAAGGAAGGAATTGCGCATAAATTTAAATATATATCCGCGTTTATTGAGATGTTAATAATTCTATAAAATTTTATTTTTTTATCAATTTTTTGTTTAAAAAAATGGGGGGGCGGTATTATTAATAATATTTATCGGAGGTCGCCTAAGAGTCCTAAATATCAAGTGAACTACCCCCCATTATCAGTGCGATAAACACTGAAAGGATAATAGAGGTTCTTAAAAGGAAATCATTAGAAATTATAGCAGTTTTTAAAAGCGGGTTGCGATAAAGTGGTTGATCAAGAAGATGCTGCTGCCAAATGATTCTAAGGATAAGTCGAAAATGGCCTAAGAAGTGAATTAGAGGTAATTTTCTAACCTGTTTCGCAAACTAATAAAATCGGGCAGTCTTGATTCTATCAATATAAATACATTAAGAAGGATAAAATCTTCATAATGATACATTTATGGCTAAAAGGCCGGAATTATGGTAAACGGTATTAAATATGAATCACTAATTTAATTAGGTTAACCCCGAGGTTAAAAACATAAATACCCCCTCTTAGCTAATATCTATTTACAATATATCGATAAGCAAATGGGAAATCTGATTAACAAAGGAAAACCAGAACAGAAATCCAACCCAGATTGCGCTAAAGCTTATCAAAAAAAATTAATAACGTAAGCTGGGAATTGACAGATACCTCAATTTGAATTAAAACCCTCCCCAAACAGAATACATTCGTTATATTGATGATTTTATCATTGGAATTAAAGGAGAGTTCGCAATAGTCCAAAAGATAAAAAAACCAAGTTACGAAATGGCTGGAACAGGATTTGAAACTGACGATTAGTAAAGATAAATCAAAAATTATTCCGGATCATAAAAAAAACCTGGTTATTATCTTACATGGTGCAAGTGGTGAAATCTTACCAAATAGCACATGAAACAGCAAAACGACCAAAAAAATCCGCTTAATGGGAAAGTATAAATTCAAATACCCAATAACAAATCAAAAGAATATGGTAAGGATTATAGTTGGACCAAAGGTAAAAAAAGTTCATCATGACCGAACATTAGTCGATAGAGAATAATTAGAAATAATTCAGATCTATAAATACAAGTTGTTTAAAGATCCCTTTTGGCACAGAAACATAAAGTGTTAATCGGATAGAGTGCGAAAGAAACTAAGTACTAGAAAAAACTTGGGGAATCAAATATATCCAAAAAGGCAAAACTAGGAGCAAAAAATGGGATGTTTACAACTGGAAAAAGATTAAAATAATAAAAAGAGGCATCAAAAGGGATCCAGATGTGATTATTAATCGTCATTTCGGAATACATTAACCGTTAGATTAATGGCAAAAAATGTGAATTTTGCTTAGCAGTAAACACCCTACCAGAAAATCCATCATACTAAAATCGTACGCGATGCGAACTGGCATAGGATGAGGGATAAAAAACTGTTGTGTTATTTAACAATTGTCATCACTATAGAAAAAAACTAACAAATTTACGATATTAAACAGTATAAGTTTGTAATAAATATCATTAGAAAAATAAATATCCTGATATGAAAACGCAAATAATCTATATCCTATTCGTGATACATTAAAAGATATAATTATTTTGTTATAATATTCAAAAAATTCTTTTTTATTTGAATCGGGAATTATTTATAGGTTGCGAATTAATATCTCTTTTTTAAATAACTATTTTTAATTTAGAAAGTTAAAAAAATTTAATTTTTTGTAAAGGATATATTAAAATGCATTAAATTATTATAAATAAGATTAAAAATAATAATTTATTAAATAGACATGTATTGTTAAATAAAAATAAAAATGATTTTGTGATATTTTGTAATTTTAAAAATTTAAATCAAAAAAGTAATTTGTTGGTTGCTGGTATGATCATGTTAGTATATTTGTTTTGTAGTTTTTGTTTAGATTACAAATATAATTTATAAACATGTTTATACATTCATAATATCTATACTTTTTATCTATCTTTAGTTCCTTTTAGGTAGAATGATGAATGTGAAAATGGCGAAATTTAATGGGTTTTCAAGCGATAAACTATCTGATATGCTTTAAAGTATATTTAAATTAGACTACTGAATGCTTGGTTTTAGTAGTGCGCCAAAGAGACCTAAAATTCGTGCTATCTAACCAATAGCCAGGGCGGATAAACCCTGAAAGGATATGGTTGATATGATAAACGAAAGAATGTCATATTATAGCAGACCATAAAAGCGAGTTGCGACAAAAGCAAATT
>JAUZIB010000023.1:0-4169 GCA_032887715.1 Candidatus Phytoplasma australasiaticum | reverse complement strand
AATTTAATTTTTAACTTTTGTCATTATAACAAAAAAACTAATCTTTGACAAAAAAATTAGTTTTGTATAAAAATTTAATTTTTAACTTTTGTCATTATAACAAAAAAACTAATCTTTGACAAAAAAAATTAGTTTTGTATAAAAATTTAATTTTTAACTTTTGTCATTATAACAAAAAAACTAATCTTTGACAAAAAAATTAGTTTTGTATAAAAATTTAATTTTTAACTTTTGTCATTATAACAAAAAAACTAATCTTTGACAAAAAAAATTAGTTTTGTATAAAAATTTAATTTTTAACTTTTGTCATTATAACAAAAAAACTAATCTTTGACAAAAAAAATTAGTTTTATATAAAAATTTAATTTTTAATTTTCAATTTTTTATATCTTTCAGAATTTAAGTATTTTTTTTATTTTTTGAAAATTTATTTATCTTAATGTATTATATTTAGCTATATTAAATATTATTTACTTTTAATAATCAAAAATATTAAAAAATGATTAATTAATAAGTTAATTAATCTCATAAAAATTAAAAATATATTATTATTTTAGGTTAATTGGTTTACATAATTAATATTATAAGAAGTAATCTTAATCATAAAAACCCTGCAATTTACATGATATTTATCATTTTCAGAAATAATATTTTTTTTATAAATTTTTATCTTTAATTTATATACAAAATGTATTTTTTTTTATCTTTTTTCTAAAAAAAATAAAAAATAAACTTATTTTTTTAATTTTTTTTTAAAATATAATTAATTTTGAAACATTTTGGCTTTATTTATTATATAAATAGTTAGATAAATATTAGTTATATTAAATATTGTTTAATATAACTATATTTAGTTATATTAAATATTTATTTTTTTAAATTATCAAATCTGTTTAACATATATAATTTTTATTTTTTAATTAATAATTTTTTTGATTATTAGTATTTAATAACTGAATAAATGTTGAAAGTTGAGGTATTCCAAAACTTTAAACAATTTTTATTTTTGAAAAATTCTTTAAGACTAAATTAATAGTTAGTCTTTTTTTTTGCGATCTAAAACTAAAAATAATTTTTATATTTTTTCTAAAAATGTTTTTAGAAAGATATTAAATGTTAAGACGATAATTATTTAAAAATTTTGTAAAAAATAAAAATAATTTAGCAATACGATAACAATTAACCGAGATTCATTTATCTTTGGTAAATAAAATTACTTTTATTTTTTAAAAAAAGTAAAAATGATGTTTTCTGTTTATTGATTTCCTTCCTAAAAATATTTTTAGAAAAGATGAAGTTTAACTTTTTATTCTTTTTAAAAAATCAAAAGACCAACTAATAAAGTTGATCTTGATAATTATTAATAAATTATTTAATTGTGATACTTTGGAATTGCAGTACGTATTCTGATTTTTTAGTTTATATATAATTTTAACTTTTTCGTTCAAAATTAAGACTTGTTTTTTGATGATTGTAATTCTGTAATAATTTTGTTTATAGCTTTTTTATTTTCTAAATACGTAAGCAACAAAGACATTTGATATTGAGTTAATTTTTTTAATTCATTTACATTATTAAATGTTTCTTTTTCTATCATTTTTAGATAATTTAATTGTTTTTCAGTGCTAAAAAGTAAGTCACCTTTTTTCCAATGCCATTTTTTTATATTTTTATAATTTCCCTTGTTATCTTCATATTCGTTAAGCCAATCATTAGCATTTGCAAAACAATTTGATTTTGAACCTCTCGTTAAAATTTTTATAAATTCATTAGCATTTGCAAAACAATTTGATTTTGAACCTCTCGTTAAAATTTTTATAAATTTTGCTTTTTGCCGATGCCAACCCCCTAAAGCATACCAAATATCTTTTATTAGCACTATTAAAGCAAAAGAATAAAAACCGCTAGTCATATCAATATTTGTTTTATACAATTTATCCCATCTAAATAATGTATTTTCACTGTAATTAACAGGTGATAATAAGTCTTTAGATAATGATATTTTTTCGATCAAAGGATACTTATTTAAAATAATTATTTTTTTATTTTCTGTTTGCGGCGATAAATATTCAATTCTATTCGATTCTGAACTTTTTTGATTTTTTGGCAAGTTTAAATAGTGTGTTGGTTGCCATAATGTTTTGTCATACTTTTCTATAGAATTACCGAAATCTAATATCAAACAATCTTCTTTAAGAATATTAGGATATATGTCATGATCAACAATACGTAAACCTCTTCCGATCATTTGTTTTATTGTTGATCGAGAAGAATTAGGACGTAAAATTACAACACAAGATACAATTTGGCAATCCCATCCTTCTGTTAAAGTATAAACATTAACTATAACTTGGATTTTGCCTGTTTGAAAATCATTAAAAATTTTTCGTTGTTCGGGATTGTCTATATAATGATGAACAATTTCGGTTTTAATATTTTTATCTTTAAAAACTTTGGTTATGGCTTCGGCATGTGCTATATCATAACAAAAAATAACAGTTTGACGTTCTTTAGCCTTATCATACCAATTTTTAAAAACATCTTGATTGGTAGGTTCTGTATTCATCATGTCTGTTGCCAACTTTTTGTCACCATCAGGATTATCTTTAATATAATTGTTAATTATTTCTTTCTTAATAACGATATCACAATTAAAAAAAACAGGTTGAACTAAGTGACCTGATTTTATTAATTCTTGTAAAGTTATTTCTTCATCAATCGAATCAAAAACAAAATTTAATGGTTTTTGATCACTTCTTTCGCATGTTGCTGTCATTCCTAAAAATTTACAATTAATATTTTTATTATTAAAATATTCGATAACCTTTTGATAAGTATTATCTTCTTTTGCGTGATGAACTTCATCAATAATTAACATATCAATATTATCTTTATTTACAAGATTATTATGCACAGTTTTAATCATTCCAAAAATTACTTGAGCATCCCAACTTTTAGTTTTAGAATTAAAAAAACATGTACTAATATTAGGATTTATTTTTTCAAATTTGTCTTTATTTTGTTCATTAATTATATTTCTATGTGATATAACTAAAGCTTTTTTAATTATTTTTTTTCTAAAAAGTATTTTAATATAAAAGAAAACATAATTGTTTTACCAGAACCCGTAGGAGCAACAAATAAAGATGTATTTTTTTGTTCTAAAACTTTAATTATTTTGTCAACAAGTTGTTTTTGTCTTGGTCTTAATAACATTTTATTCACCTTATCTTTTAATTTATTAACCCTTATATTTAAACATTTTTAGAGAAAATATATACAATATTATAGTAAATATAAATTTAAACCAACAAATCTCTTATCAATAGGTGTTTTTATAACATAAAAAAATTTTAAAAAATAGAAACATTTAATTTGATCCGATTTGAATCAAAAAATTCAAATCGGATTCGCCACTAAAAATGATTAAAATTTATTAAATTATTTATAAAAACAAAACAAAGATTAACTTCTTATTTTGCGCTTGATTTATTACGTCAAAATTCCCAATTTAGCTATGATGGTTACCTTAATTGTTGGTTAATTCCAGTTTTTAATGAAAATGACCAGATCATTTATTGTTATCACCATCATTATTTCGAAAAATTACCTTATCGCCCTAAATATCAAGCTCTCCTTTAAACTAGATATTCTTTATAGTTTCCCCTATAATAAAAAAGCGATTTTGGCTACGCAAACAGCACTTTTATATGAAGGCTTTTTTTGATGTTTTACAAAATTATCAACAAAAATTAATAATTTGATCGTTTTAATTATAGTTAGTAATAATTTTCCCATTTATCCTAGATTTTTTTCAAAAATATCACATCAAAGCAATTCTTGTTTTAGATAATGATGAAACCGGACTAAAAACCCACCTAAAGATTAAGTTAATAATTAAATAGATTAAAAATCGAAAATCACATTAAAATGATTCCTTATACCAAATATAAAGATACTGATGAATTATTAAGAAAAGATAGATTAAAAAATTATCAAAAGTTTATTTAGAATTAGGAAAAATTTTTGAAAAAAAATCGTGAATAATACGGATAGATTAATTGCGTTTTATTCAGCGATTTATCCTTGCTGTTTTATTTACAATCAGCCCCCGTCCAAACCGGACAAGCAAGTTTCCGAGCATCCGGCTTTCCATAATTTACTCTCTT
>JAUZIB010000022.1:0-4500 GCA_032887715.1 Candidatus Phytoplasma australasiaticum | reverse complement strand
TTTTTTTTTTTTTTTTTTTTTTTTTTTTTTTTTTTTTTTTTTTTTTTTTTTTTTTTTTTTTTTTTTTTTTTTTTTTTTTTTTTTTTTTTTTTTTTTTTTTTTTTTTTTTTTTTTTTTTTTTTTTTTGAAATTTAAGATTTTTAGAAATTGTATAATTATAGAAAAGAAAAATATTAGGAGTTAACCAAATGGTAAAAGATATTGCTTTCGCTAAAGCTTATCCGCTAGAAACTTTTAAAGATAGCAAAATTAAATCGGAAATCATGAAATTTTTTGAAAAAAGAAATGATTTAACCTATCCTAAAAATTTAGTTATCGAACAACAGTTTAATCGGATTGGAATTAGATCATTATTATATAGTGTAATTAAGCATTTTAATTGGCGTTTTAATTATTCAGCGGGTATTTTTTCGCGACTGAATTTTACTTGTAAAAATTATAGTAATGAGGCTCATTTAAATATCTTTTTTCAACCCGCGATTGCTCTTTATAAATTAAAATTATTAGAGGAAATTTTAAATTGCGAGGATTTTTTAATTAAACCGTTGTATGAACCAATGAGAATGATTAAAATGTCTAAACAAATAAATATTTTTATGTCTGGTTTTAAGCCATTTTTACATAACTTTACTAATAAAGAAATGATTGAATTTATTAAAGAAAAATGCCACTTTATTAAAGTGGACGATCAAATTGGCAAATTGTATTTAGAATAAATTTTTTATTTACTTTCTAAATAAATTTTTTGATAAGTTTTTAAACCATATTTGCGTAATAATTCATCAGCATCTTTGCAATCATGATTAGGAATGGTTTTAATGTAATTTTCGATATTTAAACGTTTTAATTGTTGACTTAATCGGTGAGCGGTTTTTAGTCCGGTTTCATCATTATCTAATCCGAGAATGACTTTTATTTGATATTTTTTAAAAAAATCGAGGATAAATGGTGAAAAATTATTGCTAACGGTAATCAAACCGATGACATTCTTAATTTGATTTTGATAACTTTGTAAAACATCAAAAAAGCCTTCATGTAAAATGGCCGTTTTGGTATCCAAAATGGCTTTTTTAGCATAGTGAAATCCATAAGGAATACTAAAGATTGTCTGATTAGTTAAATTGCGTAATGCTTGATATTTGGGGCGATAAGGTAATTCTGCCGGATAATGATGCCGATAATAATGAATAATTTGGCCATTTTCATCAAAAACCGGAATTAACCAACAATTAAGACAACCATCATAGCTAAATTTAGGATTTTTACGTAATAAATCCACCGCATAATACGGCATTAAATCCGCTTGTTGGTTTTCTAAATAATTTAATAAATTTTGATTATTTTTATTAGCGAATCCAATTTGAAATTCTTTAATTAAAAGCGGATTAAGCTGACGTTTCCTTAACAAATAATCGAGAGCTGCCGGTGTGGCCCATAATTGTTTTTGATAAAAATGACTAATTTCATCCCAAATCGCTAAAATTGTATCAAGGTGTAAATTATTATTAGCAAAATTATTAAGTGCTTTATTTTCGTTATTTGATAGCTTAAATGACTCATTACACGTGAATGCTGACGCGGATTTAGCTTGCGTTAGTTCTTGATATTCCGCGCTTTGATAAAAGTTGGTTAAATCAGTGAAACTTTCGGCAAAATCTTTCCCCGTAATTTTTTGATAAACTGTAATCGTATCAAAAGCTTTTCCGCAACTCCAACACCAAATCTTATTTTGCCGATTAATATCCGCTGATAAACCGCTTTTACTATCATGAAAAGGACATTTAAAACGAATGGGTAAAGTCGCGTGTAAGGGGATTAATTTTAAATATTTTAATAAAACTAACATAGAAATATCTTTAAATATCATCATCATCATCTTCAAGTAACTCCTGATTTTCTTCTGCTGGGGGCGCTAAAAATAGTTTTTTATCCGGATCTAAAGTTAAAAAAATAACATTCGATCGAATATAATCAAGCAGATATTTATTTCCCGGAAGATGAAAAAATTGCTTAAAAGAACGATGAGGATTACAAATAAAAATATTTATTTTCATCTTTAAAATTTCGCGATCCGGTTCATGTTTGGCGGTTTCCACTGAATGACCAAGTTGACTGGTAAAAATGGTTTCTACTAGATCTCTTTCTACTAAATAAGATGCCTGAAAATCATCATAAATATCAACTTCGGCATTTTCATCATCATAACGTTTACGGCTATAATTTAAGCGTCTTTTCATATAATTAAAAATGATGTTTAAATTATTTAATAAACTCCACATAAATTGGGTTTTTCCTAAACCGGTTACTCCTTCAATTACTAAAGCCGGACTACGATGACCACGACGCACTAATTTTAAACCTTTTAAAATAAAATCTTTAATAAATTGCAATTGGGGATTGGCTAAATCAAAAGTATCTAACGGCTTAATATCGACATAATCTTTTAAATTACGGATGCGGGTAAAATGTTGTTTAATATTTTGCTGAATAATCGAAGTTTTTTCCACAAACCAAAAATTATTGGTTTCATTTAAATATTGATACAATAAACGCGATGCTTCTTCGGTAGTCATTTCTAAATCTTGGTCGAATTCCGCCTTTAATTTTTTAATATAATTAAATACATCTTCGCTTTGTTCTTTACGAATTTTCGCCGAAACTTCCCGATTAATCGCTAAACGCCCATGATTATAAGAAACTTCACTACGCGCCACGATATAATTAGCGATATCAGCTGGGGAAACCGCATTTTGAATTCTGATTATTTTAAAATTTTTTTCTAATGGTAATTTAAAAATACTTAAATTACGAAAACAAGGCTTTTTTTCAAGCGATATTAACACTTTTAATTTTTGTTTTTGTTGCGCCAATAATAAAAATTTTACTTGATTTTGATATTTTTGTTGTAAAATATTAATGAAAACAAATGATAAATCTTTAAGAAAATTAACTTTCAATGGTAATTCTTGATCGATAATATCATAAGTTAATAAAAGGTTTTTGTATTGAATTTTTTTCATTAAACATCCTTTAAATGGCCTAAATATTGTGTGTGTATTTAGGTTATTTTTTTGTTTATATACCATTAAAAAAAAGTAAAAGCCCTATTGATGAGCTTTCCGGAACATCAACAGGGCCTTTTTTATTATAGTATAGAAATTCGTGGAAAGCTTTTATCAATTTAATTTTACCACTATTTTTTTAAAATTGGTAATTGGTAAAAAAAAGTTTTTTGAATAAGATTTTTTAAAAAATAAATTTTATAAAACAATGGAAATTCCTTAGTAAATTGATGTATTCTGGTGCCACAACGTTGGTAATCTTTAAATTCATTGATCGAATCAGCTAATAAAGGTTTTTCAATCTCATTTAAAAATTTATTCCAAACTCTTTTAACTTCAGAATCATCCTGAAATTTACAATAAAAATTCCATAATTGCTGATGATTTAATTTCGTTGAAACATGATGTTTAAATAAGGATAAATCTAATTCGCGGATTTGTTGTTGATTCATACTCAACAAATCAATTTTACGATTCATGTTAATTTAACTCCTTATAAAAATTTCAAATCTTAAACAAAATTAAGATTTCATTTTTATTTTAAAAAAATTTTATTTAAAAAAAAAAAAAAAAAAAAACGCGCGAAGCGAAAGACGATTTTTTAGATTTTAAAAAAAATCTCTAAAAATAGGTCATGGAGTCAAAAAAAATATGCAAAAAATATAGGTTAAATGGGATAAAAATGATGATTTTTTAAAAAAAAATTTTTTAAATTTTTTAATCAAAAATTTTCAAAATATCGGTCATGGAGTCAAAAAAAATATGCAAAAAATATAGGTTAAATGGGATAAAAATGATGATTTTTTGAAAAAAAATTTTTAATTTTTAAAAAACAAGACAAAAAAAGAAACATGTATTTGTATACTATGGAGTCAGGAGTCAATATGCAAAAAAAGAGTTTTAAAGGTATAAAAATAGACGTTTTTTTGTGGAGTCATGTGGAGACAAATTGGAGTCACGATGGAGTCAAAAAAAAAAGTCATGGAGGCAAATTGGAGTCACGAAGGAGTCAAAATGTAGGTAATGGAGTCAAAAAAAGTGAAAGAAACATATGGTTTAATGGTAGTAAAGTGAATATTGGGTAAAAACAAAGTGACTCCATGTGACTCCATGGAACAGAGTGACGTTTTTATATGGTTTTATGGTTAAATAAAATTTTTTGACTCCAAAAATGAACCTATATTTAAAGACCTCTTGGAAAAGATGATTTTTTTGATGACCATTTTTTTAAAATTTTATTTAAAAAAAAATTTTCGCTTCGCGCGTTTTTTTTTTTTTTTTTTTTTTTTTTTTTTTTTTTTTTTTTTTTTTTTTTTTTTTTTTTTTTTTTTTTTTTTTTTTTGTATTTTTTGTTTAAAAAATATTTTTTGTTAAGCCAGAATTTATAAATGTTGGTTTGGGGCTAGGTTTTGAGAAATATACTGTTTTATTTTTTAAA
>JAUZIB010000021.1:0-4501 GCA_032887715.1 Candidatus Phytoplasma australasiaticum | reverse complement strand
CAATAAAATATTTTGGCCAAAAGTTTTTCTTATTCACAAATTTCGTAACCTTTCTGATAATAAGATGATTATTATCAAATTTGGAAATTTGAATATATCCCTATTATATACCTTTAAGAAAGAAATGTTAAAGAAAACTAATTATTATTTTTTCGATTATTACATTATTGTTTTGATCTATTTTAAGATAAAAGATTATGAAAAAGTCAATTTCTTTTCTTTTTTGCTCTTCAAAATGCTGTTAAACACGGGTTTATGCATCGCAAATTTTCCAAAAATAAAATATTACAATTAATAAATCTGTTAATTATGATTAAGATCAACTTTCTGAGTTAATCTTTTTTTGTTTTTTAAAAGAAATGAAAAAAATTTTACTCTTATATTTTCTAATTGAATAAAACAAAAGGAATGATATGGGGGAAAAAGCTTTATTTTTACTATTTTTTAAAAAATAAAAAAATGCAGGTATATTTTCAATTAATCGAAATCCATTCCCCTTTAGTTCATAAAATAGTGAGGTTATTTAAATATTACCACCTTTGCTTTTTAACTAAAGAAAATTTATTTCAATAAAGAAGGTGTTGAGGTTAAATTAAAGCTTTTGATTATGATCAAGATTTAGGTTATTATTTTTTAGCTTATGCTCAATTACATATTAAATAAAGCGATCACCGAAATCATCTGTAAAATTACTTATTCTTCTGTGATCAGTTTTCAAGAAAATGTTTATTATCCTTCACTCCTTCTATTTACAACCCTTATCAATTATGGTTAAGAGGAGTCCAAAAGGAAAGTTTTTAAAACGATTCAAGACAATTTTAAGTAAATATGAATTTGATATTATTTGCTGCATTTTTAAGATTAAGGAAGATAATCAAATTGCTCAAAAACTAAATTTATCTGTAAAACAAGTTAAAACATTAAAAAATTTGCCATAAAAAAATTAAAAAAATTATATCAAAAGAATAAATAAATCATGTTAAATAAAGGTCAATTAATGAGCGACTGACTCATGACCTGGAAAAATAATTCCTTCACAGTAATATGAAAACGGAAAGATACCATGGATAAATATCTTGATGGTTGGAATAGGATCAGTTTTTATATAGTAAAAAATAAAGAGTCGAATAATTATTAAAAAACAATATTTATTAGAAAAAAAGTAAAAGAAAAAACTTACCAAGTTATTTAAAATAGCAAAATAATTGATAATAATCTTATACCTTAATAATACTAAATTAGATAATTTATCTTAATAAATTATAAAAAATAATGATTAATAAATTACATTTATATGTTAAAATAAAGAACAAGAATATAAAAATCCCAAACATTTATTAACCGAAAAAAAATTTTATTACAACAACAATCAACAAACATAATAAAAGAAAAAACAATAATCAATTTATTTAACTACTCGTCATAATCAACCTATAAGTTTTTAACGAAATATTCTTTCTACAATAAAGAATTATGAAAATAATTCATCAGATGATAATATTCAATATTTGCATTTAAAAAAACTTGTTCTCGTATATCTCCCATTGATAAACCGGAAAGTTCCCGAAATAATCAGTATATAAATAATTTAAGGAGATTTAATTAATGTTTAAATTATCAAATCAATTTCAAATAATAAGTATTTATTTATTTATTTTTTTAGGATTATTATTTTTTTATAATAATAAAATTAAAGCAATGAATAATAATGATGATCCTGGAACAAGTAACAATATTTATGATTATTCAGAAGAATATAAGAAATATCAAAATTTATTATTAGAACAAACAACAAAAGCACAAGAAGTTATTAATGCTTTGGAACATCAAGTTTCAGAAAATGAAAAAAAACTTTTATTTGAACAACTTGAAACAATACATAAACAAATTCTGTTAACTCAACAAAAACATTTAAACATTCAACAACAAATAACTACCAAATTAGTTTTTTTAAATCAAATAAAAATATTAGAGCAAAACCATTCATTATTAATGAAAGAAATGATAGAAATAATCAACAATACACCACTTTACGCTTCAAAAGAACAAATAAATCTTTTAAGAAATAAACAAATTATAATAAATCAAAATCAAGAACATATAGATAAAATATTAGAGCAAATGATAAATCAACCACCTATTCCTAAAATTAATTTATCTAATTTATCTCATAATAACACCTCACAAAAACATTAAAATAATTTATTTTTTGAATAAATTGAATTAAATTGAATTAAAAATAAAAAGACCTCTCTTCACAAAAAAGAGGTCTTTTTTATTTCAAATCACAAGAAAATTAAAAATTTATTAATAAAAATTCCCTAATTTTTTTAAAAAATTTAAAAAAATAAAAATTATTCTAATTTATAAATTTATTAAATATTAAATAAAAATAATTAATATTTTATTATTCATTACTTAAAACATAGTAAAAATTATTAATTAAAATATTGATTTTATTATTGTATATTATTTATTTTAAAAATTTTTAATTTATTTTGTTTTTAAATAAAAAAGATGTTAATATCATAATTTGATTCTTATTATTTAACTTATTTATCTTTATGATTCATTGCTTTTTCTTAAAAATTTTTTTGAATAATAAACAAAATATATTTTTTTAAAAAATAAAAAATTTTATTATTGTATATTATTTATTTTAAAAATTTTTAATTTATTTTGTTTTTAAATAAAAAAGATGTTAATATCATAATTTGATTCTTATTATTTAACTTATTTATCTTTATGATTCATTGCTTTTTCTTAAAAATTTTTTTGAATAATAAACAAAATATATTTTTTTAAAAAATAAAAAACGTGATAAATATCAATTTAATAATAAAATCAATTCAATATAATAAATGAGGATGAATAATAAAATAATTATTAATAAACCTAAGTTAAGTTTAATCATTGATTTTGACAAGTAAAGAAATAACCATTTAAATAATTTAGACAATTTTTAACTTTGTTAAACAAGTATTAATATAACATAGATTTTAGCTTAATTTAGTTCTTAAATAAAAAATATTCCCCTGAGAGAAGGAGGGATCTTTAGTTTATGATTAAATTTTAATTATTTTAATTCTTATTTAATATTATTTTGTCGATTTTGATTATTTTGGCTTTATAGATTGTATCGATCGCGCATAATAATTTGTTAATTTATCATTTGGAAATCATTTGTTTTAGAATCCATTATATTGGAAATTTCAACCACCATGTTTAAACGTAATGAAGGATTTAAATTCATATTATTAAAAAAACATTATCTAATCTTATAATTAAAATTTGTATTTCTGCTTCAAGTTGATGTTTTCTTATATCTAAATTTATTCCAAGAAAATCATATAATTTTTTATTATTATTATAAAATTATTATAAAAAAATAATAATCCTAAAGAAATAAATAAATACTTATTATTTTAAATTAATAAATAAAAAATAAAATAATTAGTTACAGAATTGTATTAGATAATCATGATACGAATGCTTTATTTTATAGCACATATTGCAGAACATATATTAGATTAGAGATTAGTTATGATGAAGCTATTAACATCGTTACTTAAAAAAGAGTCTTTGATGTGAATATTAGATTAGGGGGGGTTTTTTAAATAAATAAAAAAAGACCCTCCTAGTGGAGGATCTTGAGAAAAATAATAGTTTATTTTAAATTTTATTTTTAGAATAGATAATAAAAGAAGAACTTGTTTTTTTTCGAAATTAAGTGTTTTTTTATTAGTATTTATCATTACAAATATCCCCAAAAAAATAACTAAAATAATGGTAAAAGATATAATTTATTTTTAATGACATTTATTTTTAAATAACAATTACATATTACTCATTTTAATTGTTTTTTTGATCTGCTTCTAATTCACGAATTTTATTGTTAATTTCTTCAATTTTATTAACTACTGTTGTAACTTCTTCTTGAAGTTGGGAAATTTCATCATCATGATCACTTTCTTTTGCGCTTAAGTCAGTAATTTTTTGTTCTTTTGTTTGCTTTTGTTGTTCTAATGATGTTTTTTCATCTTGTAAAGATGTTATTTGTGATGGAAGATCATTTAAGTGGAATCGGTATTGATCACTTTCTTTTACGCTTAAGTCAGTAATTTTTTGTTCTTTTGTTTGCTTTTCTTGTTCTAATGATGTTTTTTCATTTTGTAAAGATGTTATTCGTGATGGAAGAACATTTAAGTGGGATCGGTATTGATCACAGTCACTTTGGTATTTAGTAATTGTTGTAGTTTCTGAAATAATTGAATGTTTAAATTCTGTTTCCTTGATTTAAATCCGTAATAGTTTGATCTTGCGCTGCGACCTTTTGATTTAAATCAGTTTTGTCTTTATTTAACTGCTTAATGTCTTGATTTAAATCCGTAATAGTTTGATCTTGCGCTGCGACCTTTTGATTTAAATCAGTTTTGTCTTTATTTAACTGCTTAATGTCTTGATTTAAATCCGTAATAGTTTGATCTTGCGCTGCGACCTT
>JAUZIB010000020.1:0-4766 GCA_032887715.1 Candidatus Phytoplasma australasiaticum | reverse complement strand
CGTGCTTTTGCTGTTATTAATTACTCTTTCGAGACAATTAATCAAGCCCACTTTACAGTGTTTACGTGACCTCTAGAGATTATCACTCTAGGCTATGCGTTAAATAGCGGAATTATGCGCATCTTTTGCGCCCAAAATCAATTAATAATAATTTATGTTTATTTTTGATGATTAATGTATCTAAATTTTCTATAGAATTTTTCATTATTTATTCCTATAAAATCCTTTCCTTTATATTCAATAAAATGAATATTATTTTTAGTAAAAAAAATAATTTATTTTATTTTGTTATTTTTTTATGTAAATTAATATTAATTTTAAAATTAATTTACGCTTATATATTATAATGATTTAAAAGAAATTAAATATTTTATTAAATTTTACTCAATTCTATGTTTTTTATATTATATTATTAAAATATTATTTTAACTATGTAATTTTATAGAAGTTTTTTAATATAAAAAAATGTAATTTAATTAAATACATCTCGGAATTATGATTTTTTTTGATAAAATTTAGTATGTATTGATCTTTATTATTAAAATAATATATGTTAAAATATTTTTTTAATATATAAATCTTTTTATAATTGAATTATAATTATTAGATAAAAAGGTTTTTTGATATATTTAAAATTTAATTATATTTATATATTTTTTAGCAAGGTTTTTAATTTTATTTTTGTAATTATATATAAATAATATTCAAAAAGTTTTTTATTTTTATTATTTTTGTTTTTGAAAAAAGTGATTTGCTAGGTGATGAATAATGAAAAGTGAATATATAAATAATGATTTTGTGAAATATTATTTCGAGATTAATCCTCAAGAATTTGAATTTTTTTTACAGAAATCTTTTGATAGTGTTAAAAATGATATCAAAATTAAGGGATTTCGCAAAGGCTTTGTAACTAGATTATTATGTGAAAAACATTTTGGTGAAAGATTTTTATATCAAAAAGCTATTACATTTTTAATTGATACTAAAATAAATGAAATTTTAGCTAAAGATGAAAAAAAAATTATGGGTCAACCTGAACTAGTTGATTTTGATTTAAAAAAAATAGAACGAGCTCATAATTTTAATTTAATAATTAAATTTGCTTTAAAACCAAAAATTGAGTTATGCGATTATAAATCTATTAATGTAAAGAAAGAGCAAGATGTTATAGTAACCGAAGAAGAAATAAATAAATCTATTCGAAATTGGTTAAATATGGCATTTAAAGAACAAGGCTTTAAAATAGATAATAAATATTGTCAATATTTTTTTGATTTAGAAATACGAAATAAAAAGATTATTTTATTTAATGAAAACAATATTTGTTTGTATGGTTCTGATCAGCAATTTGATAATATTATTAATTATTTATCTCCTTATATAACAGGTATGAAAGAACAAGAAACTCGTAATTTAAAAATTAAATTTCCTGATACATTTACAAATTTAAAATTATCTGGTCATAATTTAAAAATTAAAGTTTTTTTAAAAAAAATTAATATTATATCTGATTTTGATTTAAATAATGATTTGATTCGTCAATTAAATTTATCTGAAAATTTTCCTGATATTAAAAACTTAATGGATTATTTTAGAACACAATTACAATTTAATAAAAAAGAAGCTTTGAAAAAACAAGAAATACAAAATATTTTGGAGTATTTATTAAAAAATTCGATTATCAATATACCTCAATATTTATTACAAAACCACATTTTAACAACTGAAAAACAAATATGTGAACAATTAAAAAAACAAGATCCTTATTTAAAAAAATATTTGCAGCAAAATAACTTGTCAGAAACAGATTTTAAAAAACAAATGTCTGAAAAAACAATTAAAAAGTTAAAAATAGAATTTTTGTTGGAAGAGATTGCTATTAAAGAAAATATTCGGATTTTAGATAATGAAATTAAAGATTTTTATCAAAAATTATTTCGTAGTTCTAATATGCAAAATTTGGAAGATTTCCAAAAAAAATATAATATAGATTATATTAAGACAACTTTACTACAAAATAAAGTTATAGATTTTTTATGGAATAATTCTTCTGTTAATAAAAATTATTAACATAATTATTATGTAAATAATTATTTTAAATATTTAAATTATTTTTTATATTAAGATTAAATATTAACAAATTTTTATTATAATAGTTTAATTTTATTTTCAAAAGAGAGGCAAGTAATGAATAAAAAAATTAAATTAACTCAAATCGAAGATGATTATAAATTCGAATATATTGATGGTGTTGAGGTTCCTTTGGAATTACCCGCAATTATTGTGCGTGATGTGATACCTATTCCCAATAATGATTTTAGAATAGAAATAGGACGTGATTTCTCAATCAATGCTTTAAAATATGCGGAAAAAACTAAATTTCCTTATGTAGTTATTTTGCCTCAAAAAATATTTGCTTTAGAAAATCCTGAAATAATAGATATTGCAGAATATGGGGTTTTAGCTCGAATTGTGGCTTCTGTTAAAATTCTTAACAGTTCTATTTATAAAGTTAAATTCCGTTTATTAAAAAGAATTAAAGCAACTTTTATTTCTAAAAAGGATAATTTTTTTAATGTTAAATATATTCCAGTAGCTACCGAATTAAGCGATGATATAAAAAAAGAAGAAGCTTTGATTAAATTAGTTATGGAGCAAATAACTTCTAATACAAGTCAATTTTTATTTATATCTGAAAATAATTTGCTAGAACAAATTCAAAGCGGTATCGATACTGAAAAAATAGCTGATTTAATTACTTTTGCTTTAAAAATTGATGAAAAAGAAAAATATAAATATTTACAAGAAAAAAATTTAAATAATAGATTATTTTATATTTTACAAGATATTCATAAAAAGATTGATATTATCGAATTAGAAAATAAAATAAATGAAGAAGTAAAACGTAGTATTGACGAAAATCAAAAAGAATTTTATCTTAGAGAAAAAATACGTGCGATTCAGAATGAATTAGGTGATAGAGCTAAAAAAGAAGAAGAGATAGAAACTTTAAGAGCACAAATTAAAAATTCTAAAATGCCAGTTAATATTAAAGAAAAGGCGTTACAAGAATTGTCTCGTTATCAATCTATTTCTTCAGCAGTAGCTGATTCTTTTGTTATTCGTAATTATTTAGATTTTTTAATAGCTTTACCTTGGGGTAAAAAAAGTAAAGATATTAATAATTTAGAAAAAATTCGTATGGTTTTAGAAAAAAATCATTACGGTTTGCAAGAAACAAAAGAACGTATTTTAGAGTATGCTGCTGTTAAAATTATGACCAAACATAACGCTCAAACAATATTATGTTTGGTGGGCCCTCCGGGAGTAGGAAAAACCACTTTAGCTATTTCTATTGCAGAAGCTTTAGGACGTAAATTTGTTAAACAATCCTTAGGAGGTTTACAAGAAGAAAGTGAATTTAAAGGCCATAGAAGAACTTATGTTGGAGCTATGCCTGGACGTATTTTGGATGGTATCAAAAATGTAGGAGTTATAAATCCTGTATTTTTATTAGATGAAATAGATAAATTAGTAAATAATTTTCATCATAATCCAGAATCTTCTTTATTAGAAATTTTGGACCCTAATCAGAATAAAAATTTTGTAGATCTTTACTTATCGGAACCTTTTGATTTATCGCAAGTACTATTTATAACTACTGCTAATGATATTAGTAATATTTCTGCTCCTTTAAGAGATAGATTAGAAATTATCGAATTAAACTCTTATACAGAAAAAGATAAATTGAATATCGCAAAGCAACATTTAATCCCAAAACTTTTGAAAGAACATGGTTTAAAATCAACACAATTTTCTATTAATGATTCTGCTTTACTTAAAATTATTAGAAATTATACTAAAGAAGCTGGAATTAGGAATTTAAGTCAAAAAATAGCTACTTTAATTCGTAAAACAATTAAAAATATTTTAATTAAAAAAATAACTCATGCTAACATTAATGAAGATAATTTAGAACAATTTTTAGGAAAAATTATCTATTATGATTTATTAACAGAAAAAAAACCTCAAATAGGTGTTGTTAATGGATTAGCTTACACTACTGTAGGCGGAGATGTTTTATCTATTGAAACTACTTGTTATCCTGGAAAAGGTAAGTTAGTTTTAACAGGTCATTTAGGTAAAGTTATTGAAGAGAGTGCTATTACTGCTTTTAGTTTTTTAAAATCTAATGCTAAAAAATTAGGAATTGATTATGATATTTTTGATAAAAAAGATTTTCATATTAATTTTGTTGAAAGCGCTATACCTAAGGATGGACCTTCTGCTGGTGTAACAATAGCTACATCTTTATTTTCTGTCATGACTAGTCAAAAGGTTAAAGGAAATATAGCTATGACTGGAGAAATTAGATTAACTGGTGATGTAATCGCTATAGGCGGATTAAAAGAAAAAGTTCTAGCTGCTGATAGAATAGGAATAAATGTTGTTTTCATTCCGAAAGCTAATTCAAAAGATATTGAAGATATTCCTGAAGAAGTTCGTAATAAATTAAAAATTATAACTATTCAAAATGTTCGAGATATATTCGCAGAAGCTTTTATTTCTTCTGGTATCGAGAGATGAAATATAATTCCTTTATTTAACGCATAGTTTGGATTTCTCCAGAGATTAAATACAAAAAATCGCATCATTTATATTATCAATATGGTTAAAAAACTAACCCTTTCCTACACTAATTTCATCAAAATATTTTTATTAATATTTTAATGAATAATGCTCCAATTGGGAACAATTGTAAACTG
>JAUZIB010000019.1:0-5089 GCA_032887715.1 Candidatus Phytoplasma australasiaticum | reverse complement strand
GGCTTAAATAACACTTATAATTACTTAAAAATCTTAAAAAATGTGTACTTTTAAGTTTCCGGTTTTGGTAGAGAATGAGGGGATCGAACCCCCGACCTTCTGCTTGTAAGGCAGACGCTCTCCCAGCTGAGCTAATTCTCTACGACAAATAATTCCGGGCAAACCCCTATCTTGGCAATTCAAATGAATTACTATTGTGGGGACCACAGGTCTTAACTGCTGTGTTCGGGATGGGAACAGGTGGACCCCCTGTGTTAAATCACCCGGAATCTCTCAAAACTAGGCAAATTCTAGTTATTTTCCATTATCATCAAAGTCGTTGGATCTATTAGTACTAGTCAGCTCCAAATATCACTACTCTTCCACTTCTAGCCTATCAACCTGATCGTCTTTCAGGGATCTCTTAGGGAAATCTCATCTTGAGGGAGGCTTCACACTTAGATGCTTTCAGTGTTTATCCATACTATACATAGCTACCCAGCTATGGCTCTGGCGAACCAACTGGTGCACCAGCGGTATATCCATCCCGGTCTTCTCATACTAGGGACAGTTCCTCGCAAATTTCCAACGCCCACGACGGATAGAGACCGAACTGTCTCACGACGTTCTGAACCCAGCTCGCGTACCGCTTTAATGGGCGAACAGCCCAACCCTTGGAACCTGCTCCAGCTCCAGGATGCGATGAGCCGACATCGAGGTCCCAAACCGCCCCGTCGCTGTGAACGCTCGGGGGCGATAAGGCTGTTATCCCCAGGGTAGCTTTTATCCGTTGAGTCACGGCCCTTCCATTCGGTACCGCAAGATCACTAAGTCCGACTTTCGTCCCTGCTCGACTTGTAGGTCTCACAGTCAAGCTCCCTTATACCTTTACGCTCTAAAAATGATTTCTGACCATTTTGAGGGAACCTTTGAACGCCTCCGTTACTTTTTAGGAGGCGACCGCCCCAGTCAAACTGCCCACCAAACACTGTCCCTCATAATCCACTTATGCAGGTTAGAAACTAAAAATCTCAAGAGTGGTATCCCACTGGTGACTCCCTTTAAACTAGCGTCTAAAGTTCTCTGTCTCCCACCTATCCTGTACATGAGATTTCCAATTCCAATATTAAGCTACAGTAAAGCTCCATGGGGTCTTTTCGTCCTGTCGCGGGTAACCGGCATTTTCACCGGTAATTTGATTTCACCGAGACTCTTGTTGAGACAGCGCCCAAATCGTTATGCCTTTCGTGCAGGTCGGAATTTACCCGACAAGGAATTTCGCTACCTTAGGACCGTTATAGTTACGGCCGCCGTTCACTGGGACTTCAATTCAATGCTTTGGGCAAGCCCGAACATCTCCTCTTAATCTTCCAGCACCGGGCAGGCATCAGCCCCTATACATCACCTTACGGTTTAGCAGAGACCTGTGTTTTTGATAAACAGTCGCTTGGGCCTATTCTCTGCGGCTTTTACTTTTTATCATAAAAGCTCTCCTTATCCCGAAGTTACGGAGTCATTTTGCCGAGTTCCTTAACAAGAGTTTTCTCGCGCGTCTTAGTATACTCTACCTTCCCACCTGTGTCGGTTTACGGTACAGGTAAAAAAATCATTAATCCTAGAAGCTTTTCTAGAAAATATGAACACAGTCACGTTACCCTCAAATCTCATTTTTTGGCAAGTAAGAAGACGGATTTGCCTATCTTCTCAAACTCGATTTTTCGACCCTAATCCAATAAAGGGCGTGCTTATCCTCTTTTGTCCCTCCATCAGTGATTTTTTTAGTGCAGGAATTTTAGCCTGCTGGTCATCGACTACGCATTGCTGCCTCGCCTTAGTTCCTGACTAACCCAGGGCGGACGACCCTGCCCCTGGAAACCTTGGGTTTTCGACGGATAGAATTCTCATCTATCTTTTCGTTACTTACACCGGCATTCTCACTTCTAACCTCTCCACTACTGCTTCCGCTATAGCTTCTACGATGTTAGAACGCTTCCCCTACCACATGTTCCTTAGCTATTACTAACCGGAACATATCCGTAGCTTCGGTATAATGTTTAGCCCCGTTACATTTTCGGTGCAAAAATATTAGATTAGTGAGCTATTACGCACTCTTTAAAAGATGGCTGCTTCTAAGCCAACTTCCTAATTGTTTTAACGTTTTTACTTCCTTAACCACTTAACATTAATTTAGGGACCTTAGCTGACGGTCTGGGCTCTTTCCCTTTTGACCATGGACCTTATCACCCATCGTCTGACTGCTGGGATACGGTTCTTGACATTCGGAGTTTAATTGAGATTGGTACCCCGAGGTGGAGCCCGCACTCATTTAGTGCTCTACCTTCAAGAACTATTAAATACCCAACGCTAGCCCTAAAGCTATTTCGGGGAGAACCAGCTATCTCTGAGTTCGATTGGAATTTCACCTCTAGCCACAAATCATCCAAACACTTTTCAACGTGTCCTGGTTCGGCCCTCCATGACGTGGTCACGTCACTTCAGCCTGTTCATGGCTAGCTCACTTCAGTTTCGGGTCTATGACATACAACTAAACGCCCTATTCAGACTCGCTTTCGCTCCGGCTACGTTCCTTCAAACTTAACCTTGCTCTATATCATAACTCGCCGGTTCATTCTGCAAAAGGCACGCCATCACTCTTAAACGAGCTTTGACTACTTGTAAGCACACAGTTTCAGGATCTATTTCACTCCCCTTCCGGGGTTCTTTTCACCTTTCCCTCACGGTACTAGTTCACTATCGGTCACCAAGGAGTATTTAGCCTTAGGAGATGGTCCTCCTATCTTCCAACAAGATTTCTCGTGTCTCGCCGTACTTGAGGATACCCTAGATTTTAACTTACCTCTACAGGATTTTCACCTTCTGGGATATAGCTTTCCAACTATTTCGAGTTAATTAAAATTTGGTAACTAGTTATTGGTATCCGGCTGTTCCGGATTCGCTCGTCACTACTACCGGAATCGTTATTACTTTCTGTTCCTACAGTTACTTAGATATTTCAGTTCACTGCGTTCCTTTCAATCAGTTAGTTGCCTAACAATTGATACTATAACTTCTTATAGTAGGTTGCCCCATTCGGAAATCCACGGATCTACACTTATTTACAGCTCCCCGTAGCGTATCGCCGTTAATTGCGTCCTTCATCAGCTCTTGGTGCCTAGGCATCCACTGTGCGCTCTTATTTCCTTTAATGTTCCGGATAAATAACTATTATTTACCTAATTTTCAAAGAATTTGTGTTCTTACGAAACCTATAACTCTGGTGGGCCTAAATGGACTTGAACCACCGACCTCACGCTTATCAGGCGTGTGCTCTAACCAACTGAGCTATAGGCCCTTCGTGAAGTCACGAAGAAAAACTTAGTTGCCTAAGTCTTTCAAAACTGAAGATGATTGATTTTATTGGTTTCCTTAGAAAGGAGGTGATCCATCCCCACCTTCCGGTAGGGATACCTTGTTACGACTTAACCCCAATCATCGACCCTACCTTAGACGGCGCCCTCTCGAATAAACGAGTTAGGCTACCGTTTTGGGGTATTGCCAACTTTCGTGGTTTGACGGGCGGTGTGTACAAACCCCGAGAACGTATTCACCGCGACATGCTGATTCGCGATTACTAGCGATTCCAACTTCATGAAGTCGAGTTGCAGACTTCAATCCGGACTGAGACTGTTTTTGGGGATTGGCCAAGAACTTGCGTTTCAGCTACCCTTTGTAACAGCCATTGTATCACGTTTGTAGCCCAGGTCATAAGGGGCATGCTGATTTGACGTGATCCTCACCTTCCTCCAATTTATCATTGGCAGTCTCGTTAAAGTCCCCACCATAACGTGCTGGCAACTAACGACAAGGGTTTCGCTCGTTTTAGGACTTAACCTAACATCTCACGACACGAGCTGACGACAACCATGCACCACCTGTGTTTCTGATAACCTCCATGATATTACTACCATTTTGCAAAAACATGTCAAGACCTGGTAAGGTTTTTCGGGTATCTTCGAATTAAACAACATGATCCACCGCTTGTGCGGAGTCCCGTCAATTCCTTTAAGTTTCATACTTGCGTACGTACTACTCAGGCGGAGTACTTAATGTGTTAACTTCAGTACCGGTTTAACCCGACACTTAGTACTCATCGTTTACGGCGTGGACTACCAGGGTATCTAATCCTGTTTGCTCCCCACGCTTTCGTGCCTCAGCGTCAGTTAAGACCCAGCGAGCCGCCTACGCCTCTGGTGTTCCTCCATATATTTACGCATTTTACCGCTACACATGGAATTCCACTCGCCTCTATCTAACTCAAGTTTAGCAGTTTCAATAGCCGGACAACGTTAAGCGTTGCCATTACACCACTGACTTACTAGACCGCCTACGCACCCTTTACGCCCAATAATTCCGGATAACACTTGCCCCTTATGTCTTACCGCGGCTGCTGGCACATAATTAGCCGGGGCTTATTCATCAAGTACCGGCAAACAAATGGTTCGCCATTTGCTTTTCTTCCTTGATAAAAGAACTTTACATACCGAAGTACTTCATCATTCACGCGGCGTTGCTCGGTCAGAGTTTCCTCCATTGCCGAAAATTCCCTACTGCTGCCTCCCGTAGGAGTTTGGGCCGTGTCTCAGTCCCAATGTGGCTGTTCAACCTCTCAGTCCAGCTACACATCATCGTCTTGGTAGGCCATTACCCTACCAACTAACTAATATGGCGCAAGCCCCTCCTAAAGCATACCTATTACTAGGTCTTTTAAAAGATACAAGATGCCTTCTATCTTCCTATCCAGTCTTAGCCACTGTTTCCAATGGTTATCCTCGTCTTTAGGGTAGGTTGCTTACGTGTTACTCACCCGTTCGCCACTAAAACCCGAAGGTTTCCGTTCGACTTGCATGTATTAGGCACGCCGCCAGCGTTCATCCTGAGCCAGGATCAAACTCTTCGTAATAAATCATTAAAATAAGTAATATTTACTTATTTAAATATAGTAATATTTAAAATTTTTATGATATAAATATCATAATAAATAATAAAATATCATCTTCAGTTTTCAAAGAAGTAGTGATCAACTTGAATTATTATAATATTTACTTAAGAT
>JAUZIB010000018.1:0-6585 GCA_032887715.1 Candidatus Phytoplasma australasiaticum | reverse complement strand
TCGGAAGAGAGTAAATTATGGAAAGCCGGATGCTTGGAAACTTGCTTGTCCGGTTTGGACGGGGGCTGATTGTAAATAAAACAGCAAATACAAATCGCTGAATAAAACGCAATTAATCTATCCGTATCACCCTGGACAGTTTTAGATTTTGTTAATGTTTTATTGAAAACGTTAAATAATAAAAATTAATATTTTTAATCTCAATAATATAATTAATTATTTTAAAATAACTTAAATAAAAAAACAAAATAGGAAGTAGTCTTTGATATATGAATATAAATAGTTCTATTAATGATTCAACTTTTAATCCCCATAAAAAACCTAAATTAAAAATTTTAGGTTTTTCGATTGAGTTTGCTTTACTTTTATTAAGTATTTCTATAATGCATATTTGGCTTTCTTATGATGCTACTAAAGGACAATTTAATTCATCTTGGCATAATTTAATTTCAGTTTTATTATTTACTATGATTTTAGCTGAAATATTAAAAGTAATAGGTAAAAAAATCCCCATTTTAAAAGATATGGGCGGAGGAGCAATTTTTTGTTTATTATTGCCAGCTTTTTTATTTAATTATAATTTTTTTCCTCGTAATTTTGAAACATCATTAATGCAATTTCAAAGTGCATTTCGCGAAAGGATATCTTTTTTTAATAAGAATAGTAATATAGGTTTTTCTGAATTTTTTGTTGCTTCATTGGTTTGTGGTAGTCTTTTGAGTATTGATAAATTTATTTTAAAAAAAAATGGTCCTAAATTTTTATTTTTAGTTATTTTATCTTTAATCTGTTCCGGGTTAGTAACAGGAATTTTAGGTATTTTTTTAAAACCTATTGGTGGTATAGATAGTGTTCCTGGTAGTCATCGTAATAGTTTTTTAGATGCTATATTTTTTATTTTTGTTCCTATTTCATGTGGTGGTTTAACATGCGGAATTATTCCTCTGATAAAAGTGTTTTCACAAGGAATAGTCGGTTTTGAAGATGCTTTTAAAAACCACATTATCACTTCTTTGTTAATTGGTGGTATTTTAAGTGTTATGTTCGGTGGTTTAATTAAAAAATTTTTTGGTAATTCGGAATATAGTAGTCCTGAAGGTGAGTTAGATAAGAATATAAATAAATTAAGTACTAATAAATTTAATCATCTCGAAAATGAAAAAAAAGATAATAATTCAAATTTAAGTTTTTTAAATATGAAAATGGGTTTGTTGATTATTTTTGCTTTATACGCTTTAAGTAGCATTTTTAGAACTTTATTATTAAAATTATGGCCATCCTCCAATTTAGATAAATATATACCTCCTACTATTATTTTTTTAGTTATTTTGGTTTTATTAATTAAGTTTTTTGATTTGATTTCGGATAATTATATTCAATACATTAATCAAGCTTCTAAATTTATTACTCAATCATTTTCATCTTGTATTTTAGTAGTTGTTGGTATTAACATTAATATTTTAATGATTATTAATCGGATTTCTAATTTATCGTTTTTGTTCACTTGTATTGCTTGTGTTTTAACTACTGCTTTAACATCTGCTATAATTGGTAATAAAATGGGTTACTATCCGGTTCAAGCTTCAATTGCTGCTGGACTTTGTGCTAATAGTATTGGTGGTGCAGGTAATTTGGCTATTCTGGAAGCTTCTGATTCTTTAGAATTATCTCCTTATGCGCAAATATCTACTCGTCTTGGTGGAGATTTAACAGTAATTGTAGCTAGTATATTTTTTCCATTATTTTACTTTATTAATTGATAAATGTTATCTATCGATAGATAATTTTTTTAAAAAAAATTGTGGAATATTTAATTAAATTAGCTTTGATTGCTATAGAAACTGAGCTTTTATGTTATCCTTCATTAGGTTTAGTTTCTATAAATAGTTGCGGATCTCATCAAGATATGAATTTTAATCTTTTTATGAAGTCTAAAGAAACTTTTGGAGTTTATTTTTATCATATTTATAATTTAGTTTTATCATATAAATCATTAAATTTTAATAAATTAAGAGTATTAGGCGTAGAACAAGAAAAACGCATGTTTGAAGTTACCAATAACATAAATACTCATAAAGGTTTAATTTTTTCTTTCGGAATTATTTATTATGTAGTTTCGTATGGGGGCGCCAAAGAAGCCTAAATATCGAGTGATTTAACCAATCACCAGTGCGATAAACACTGAAAGGCTAAAAACGGTTCCTTAAAGGAAACAATAAGGAATTATAGCAGTTTTTAAAAGCGGGTTGCGACGAAGTAGTTAGTCAAGAAGACTCCGCCACCGAATGGTTCGATGGATAAGCCTGAAAGGGCCTAAGAGGAAAAGTAGGGTAATAAACTAACCTGCATCGTAAACTACTATAAGCGATCAGTCCAGAGTCTATCAATATAAATTGTATGTATTGGATAGTTTATCAATGAAAAACCTGGAATCTCACCGTTTCTATAACGGTTACTTCACCTAAGGAACCAAGGTTGATATTTAGAGTAACTTGGAGAATCCTAAAGGCAAGTTATTAAATTAACTAATAATGAGATAAAAGTCATTATGTCCAAGGATAAAGCGACTTTTTAGTAGTCGGAGGAGTAAAAATTAATTTGGAATAATTAATTAATCGCCCTCCCAGGACGAAGGTTAACCACCTTTATAGGGCGAAAGAAGTCAGTAATTTATTGTTTATTCAGTGGTATAAAGCAAAGAGTTAGTGGATATACTAATGATTGTTTCGGATCAAGAAATTAAACTTTAGCAAAAATTGAATATTATTTAAAATCTTTCTTTTAAATAGCTAAGGTATTGAAAAAAAGTTTAAATATGGGATTAATAACATGAGAAATATTTACTAAACATTAAATCAAATTATGGCCCATAAGTTCAGTGGAATAACAAATAGACTATTAATGGTATCAAGCTCAAAAAGATTGAGTAATACCGCCGCGAATACGTCAACGGTTATTATCAATTATGACCAGTTAGACAAGTTCTTATTCCAAAAAGGCCAGGTAAAGCCCTAAATTTTCGAGATTTATTTCACTATTAAAGATCGATTGATTCCAAAAGTCATAGTGCTGCTAATATTAACTTTCTAAAAAGAACGATAAGAATAAACAACTAATTAGTGGCAACACAAAGTTAGTCCGATAAAAAGGATAAATTATGGCAAGCCGGATGCTTGGAAACTTGCTTGTCCGGTTTAGAGGGGGGCTGTTTGTAATAGATAATTGAAATATAAATTTGATTATTGAAACGCAAATAATCTATTCCTATTTTATTTCATAATATTCCTTTTTCTAATTGGCATTTTCAAACATGCGAATTAACTAAAGAATTACGTAAAGATTTTTTATATTTTAGTAATAAAACTTCTGGTGAAAAGATCTTTACAAAATTTGGAATTATGGGAGCACGTGGGGAAGCTTTAGCGGGTTATTATAAAATTTTTTTTCAAGGTTTACCGTTTATTTTACGTATTTATAAAAAAAATCCCTATTTAAAAGCTCAAGAATTTTATTTATGTTTGTTAATTTTTTATATGAGTATTATTGAGGATACAAGGGCGTCAAAGAGGCCTAAATTTCGTGCTATCTAACCAATAGCCAGGGCAGATAAACCCTGAAAGGAGATGGTCGGTCTAGTAAACGAAAGAATACTGGATTATAGCAGACCATAAAAGCGGGTTGCGACGAAAGCAAATTAGTCAAGACGACCCCGCCACCGAATAATTCTACGGAGAAGCCTGAGATGGCCTAAGAAGGAAATGGATGTAATCTCAAAACCTGTTTGGAAGTTGCTTGAACGGACAGTCCAGAGTCTACTAATATAAGTTGTAGGGCGCCAAAGAGGCCTAAATTTCGTGCTATCTAACCAATAAGCCAGGGCAGTTAAACCCTGAAAGGAGATGGTCGGTCGGGCAGACGAAAGAATGTCGGATTAGAGCAGACCATAAAAGCGGGTTGCGACGAAAGCAAATTAGTCAATATGACTCCGCTACCGAATATAATATCTATGGAGAAGCCTGAAATGGCCTAAGAAGGAAATTGATGTAATTATATAACCTGTTCCGGAAGTTGCTTAAACGGACAGTCCAGGGTCTACCAACATACATACAACGCGTTGAGTAGTTTAACAAATAAAGAAACCTGGAATCAGCCTCCCTAAAGAGGATACTTCCCCTAAAGAATTAAGGTAGAAATTTAGAGCAACTTGGAGAATCCTAAAACTAAGTAATTAAGTTTACTAATCTGGAAATAAAAGACCGGATGGTCAAGGATAAAGAATCTTCTTAGTAGTCGTAAGAGTAAACCTAAATTTGGAATAATTTAGTTAATCGTCTTACCAAGAGGAGAGTTAATCACTCTCATAGGGCGAAAGAAGAAAGTAATTTATTATTTATTCAATGGTATCGAGAGAGGGGTTGATAAATTATGTCAACAACGGCTTCACCAGAAACTAAACTTTCGCGAACATTGAATAAGATTCAATATTGTTCATTAAACAGTTATCCCCTAAAAAGGGAATTACAGCAGGGAATGAATAACTTTTATAACACATTAATGGCATTCAACAAAATTGCCTCCAACAAAGGGGCGGGTACACCAGGTATCGATAATGAAACCATTGATGGAATCAATCTAGATAGACTAGAAAGATACCATCAGGAATATGTCAATAATGGTTATCACCCAAAACCAGTTAAAAGAATATTCATTCCCAAAGATAATAAAAAAACCAGACCCTTGGGTTTACCGACTATCAAGGATAGATTGATGCAAAGATGCCTAGAACAACTCTTAACTCCTTATTTCGAAAATATCTTCTCAGAGTGGAGCTTTGGATTTAGAACCAAGAAATCCTGTCACGACGCCATCAAACGCGTCAAACAAAGATTTAAAGGGATTGATTACCTTGTCAAAATTGACCTAAAAGGTTACTTTGATACCATCAACCATGAGATTCTGATGAGAACATTAAATCGGTTCATCAGAAAGAATAAAACTTTATCGACCATTAACAAATGGTTAAAAGCTGGCTTTATGAAAGATGGAATCAAATACGAATCTTTATCAGGCTCTCCTCAAGGAGGGATTATTTCCCCCTTGTTAGCGAATGTATATCTACATCACATTGACCTGAAAATGGAGGAACTGATCAAGGAAGGGAAATCAATTAGGAAGAATAACCCAGAGTATGGGAAGGCATGGAAAATACATCAGCATCATAATCTGGGGTTTGACAGGTATATCAATCTAAATCTAAAACCCAGAGTTGAATATATCCGTTATGCTGATGACTTTATCATTGGTGTTAAAGGCGGATATGACCAAGCCGAAAAGATTAAAAAACAGGTAATACAGTGGTTAGAGCAAGATTTAAACCTTACTGTGAGTAAGGATAAATCAAAGATTGTTAAAGCCAGTAAAGGAACTAGATTTCTATCCTATATGATAAAGGTTAACCCCACCAATAAAACTCGTGAAAGAAAAACTACCAAGAATTCCTTAAATGGGCAAGTTCAAATCCAAATTCCCAATGCGAAAGCTAAAGAATATGGAGAGGAATATAATTGGTTAAAGAATGGGAAAGTGAAACATTACGAAACATTAACAGATAGAGACGAGTTAGAAATAATCCGAATCTATCAAACAATAGTTAGAGGAATTATCCAATACTTTTGTTTAGCTAACAATCTCCGTGTCCTAACCCATTTAAATTATCTAGCGGAATATAGCTGTTTGAAAACGCTGGCAAGGAAACGGAAAACGTCAATTGCCAGAGTTCGAAAGAAATATAATATAGGTTCAACTTGGGGGATTTCTTATCTTAATAAAGGAAAAACCCAATACGAACCATGGAATGTTTACACTTGGGACAGAATTAAAAATATGCGTAATTATAAGGGAAATCCAGACATTACCATTAATAGATTTATATTCCAAGATCGTACCCATCTAACTGACCGTCTAAAAGCGGAACGTTGTGAGAGCTGCGACAAAACAACCCAATTACAAATTCATCACATAGGCACGGTCCGCAATGCGCATCACCGAAGTATCATGAATAAAAGAACAAAGGTATTGTGTAAAGATTGTCATCGCAAGATAACCAATCAACAAATACATGATATTAGAAACAAGAACAATATGAATAAATAGCTAATCGACTGTGAGGGAAAATTAGTTCTCGAAAGAGAGTGAATTATGGAAAGCCGGATGCTTGGAAACTTGCTTGTCCGGTTTGGACGGGAGCTGATTGTAAATAAAACAGCAAGGATAAATCGCTGAATAAAACGCAATTAATCTATCCGTATTGTATTGAGTAGTTTATCAAATAAAAAGGAAACCTGGAATCAGCCTCCAAAAGAGGGTACTTCCCCTAAAGAATTAAGGTAGAAATTTAGTGTAACTTGGAGAATCCTAAAACTAAGTAATTAAATTTACTAATCAGGAAATAAAACCCTGATGGTCAAGGATAAAGCATCTTTTTAGTAGTCGTAAGGGTAAACCTAAATTTGGAATAATTTAGTTAATCGTCTTACCGAGAAGAGAGTTAATCACTCTCGTAGGGCGAAAGAAGAAAGTAATTTA
>JAUZIB010000017.1:0-8420 GCA_032887715.1 Candidatus Phytoplasma australasiaticum | reverse complement strand
CGATATTAATTATAATAATTATCATTTTATTAAAAATAATTATTTTAAAAATAAAAATAATTATTAAAATTATAAATTATTAATATTTTTATAAATATTTTTAAAAAGATATTAAATAAAAAATCTATTAATAACATATTGATTAAAAATTTTATTAAATTTAATTAATTGTAAAATTCTAATTTTATTTATTTTTCACAAATTTAATAATTTTTATCTTTTTTATCTTAATATTTAATAATTTTCTAAAAATAAATATTTTTTAACTAAAATATAAAATTTTTGATTAAATTTTAGAAAAAACAAAAATAAATTATTATTGATTCTTCGAAAAAATGACAAAAATAAACAATATTTAAATATAAATAAGGGACGATATTATAATTACCCAAATATTATATTAAATCGTTAAATATTGATGAAAATAAATAAAATATTAAATCCCAAAATTATGATTTTTTTCTAATAATGCATAATAAACTATTTTTATAAATAATTTAAATATTTTTAAAATTTAAACCAAATTTAACTTATTACAAAAAAATATTTTTTAATTTTAATATCAAAAAAATATTACAATTAGTAATGATAAGCTTAATAAAAAATAAAATTAAAAATAATTATGTATTTTTTAATAACTTTTAAATATATCGATGTTATAAAAAATAAAAATTTTTTAAATAAAAGATTAAAATTATAATTTTTAAAATTATATTTAATTAAATTAAATAAAAAAATGGTTTTTACAAAATATTCAAAACATATTTATATTAACTATAATTTAATTTTTATATTAGCAATTATAAGCAAATAACCATATTTTTTTATTTTTTGATTTTTTTATGAAAAAATAAATTTAAAAATTTTTATGCGTTTTTAGGAACAAAATTATTGAAGTTTTATCTATTCGTTTTATATTATTTTTAAATATACCCCTTGTATTTAGTTAACTATTATTATAATAAATTTTTAATGATTACAAAATAATAATTTAATATTTTTTAGAAAAAATCTTTCTATTTTGTCTGTTTTTTATATTTTATAATAATTTATTCTCAATTATATTTTTTAAAATTAATTTTTAACAAAAATTAATTATTTATTTATATTAAGTCTTATTTAAATAAATACTTATTGAATTATTTTTAAATTTATTAAATGTCGAAATAAAAATTATAAATAATTTATATAATTATTCAATTTTAATATCATATTATATTAATTAAATCTTTTGATTGATATAAAATTATTATTATTTTTTATTTTTGAATATATAAAAATTCATTTTTTAATCATAAGTATATTTTATATAAATAATAAAAATAATCTTAATTCTATTTAAAGTATTTTCTCAAATAATAAAGATATAAAAATTATGTATACTTATATATGGCTATACATTTTTTGTTGTTGTTATAGTTATATATAAAAAGAGCGTTTGAAATAAAATATAAATTCAATAGATTAATATACTATCATAATCGAAATAATACTATAAAATCACCAAATAAACTTAGTTAATTCAATCGAAAGAGTAAATAGACAACAGTAAAAATATTAAAGTGATGTTAGAAATAAATACTGATAGATTAATTGCGTTTTATTCAGCGATTTATCTTTGCTGTTTTATTTACAATCAGCCCCCGTCCAAACCGGACAAGCAAGTTTCCGAGCATCCGGCTTTCCATAATTTACTCTCTTCCGAGAACTAATTTCTCCTCACGGTTAATTAGCTATTTGTTCTTATTGTTCTTATTATTTCTGATATCATGTATTTGCTGATTGGTTATCTTGCGATGATAATCTTTGCACAGTACCCGCGCTGCACCCTGTTTACTACACAACGTTTTTTTAAGTAATTAACAATAAAGCTACCAATTATTGGTTATTTTTATTTGTTTTTGGCTCTTTTCAAATGCGTTAAATTTGTTGAATTTCTGTAATTTGGAACAATTTTTTTGACATTTGAAAAAAGTTTTAAAAAAATAACCCCTCACTATATATTTAACGACAAAATGGAAAAAAGTCTCCAACAAAATGAAAAAAATTTTTTTAATTTTTTTTGAGTTAAAATATGAACAAGTAAAAAAATAAAGAGGTTACAAAAAAAATGGCGAATCGCAGAGAAATTGAATTACTCCAATATGCTTTTATTGATAACCTCCCTCTTTTAAAAAAAAATATTCTTACCTTGGTTCAATTTTATCGAAAATATTTTACCGTTTGTAAAATTTTAAAATTATTAAAAATTGACCGTAATAATTATTATTATTGGCGAAAAGTACATGATCAAAATTATTTAAAAAAAATGGAAAAAAAGAAAATCATTCAAAAAATAGGGTTTCTTTGTCAAAAATACCATTTTGCTTTTGGATATCGAAAAATTACTTTTCTTTATCAAAAAATATATCAAGTCTCTATTAATAAAAAAATAGTTTTAAAAATTATGCAACAAAATCATTGGTTAAAAAAATGGAATATTCCGAATATAAAAAACCATGATTGGAAAAAATTTCAACAAACTAAAAAAAATCTGATCCAAAAAGATTTTCGTGCGCATGAACCTTTAACGAAATTATATACTGATTTAACTTGTTTTACGACCAATAAAGGTTATTTTTGGTTGTCAACCATTATCGATGGTTATAATAATAAAATTGTTGCTTCATCGTTTGGAAAACATGGGAATCTTCAATTAGTAAAAAAAACCTTCCATCAAATTCCTAAATTAAAAAAACCTTGTTTTATTCATTCCGACCAGGGAAAAGTTTACCAAAGTATTTATTTTCAAAAATATTTAAACAAAAAAGGATTCATAATTAGTATGAGTACAAAAGCTTCTCCGAATGAAAACGCGGTTATCGAATCTTACTTTAGTAATTTAAAAGGTTATTTTCGTTATCACGAACCCCAACTCTTTCAACATTCTTTCGAAAAAATAAATCAAAAAATAAAAAAATTTACTTCTTTTTATAATAAAGAATGGATTTTCGCTAAATTAAATTATCAAGCGCCTAATAATTTTAAAAAAGAAGTTTTACAAAGATAAAATGAAAAAAATAAACATTCTTTTTTTAAAAAAATAATTTTTCTATGGCAAAAAAATTATGAACAAAAATGGGTCGAAATAAACACTTTTCAACCTTTCTTTTTTTCTTGGTTTAGCCCAGAAAAACAGCCTCTTTTTTTTGGTAATAGAATAATACTACCAGAGTTTGATTTTGGCTATTTCATCCTTTTTTGATTTTTTTTCTTCTTTAAATTGATGTTCTTTCGTGGGTTTTTAATCATTCATCTCGGAGACGGATTTTGGCCCGCCAAAAAAAATTTTTTTTGTTAATGGCAATATTTTAATAAAACACTAAATAAACGTTTTACCTTATTTTAGTTTAATATATAAACACACTAACCTTGGTTAGGCCTTTTTTTGTTTAATAATTAAAGTTAATTTAAAGTATTTTAATAATTAGACTAAATTCAAACTAAATTACTAGATTTTTTTATATCGATAATTAATAATGATAAGAATGATAATTCGATAATATCAAATATCGATATCATTATCATTATCGATATAAAATATCAAATATCACTGATTGTTTTTGTACGTATTTATATGGACTTTTGAGGGAGGGAAATGATGATAAAATGATGAGTTAATGATGATAAAATGATGATAAAATGATGAGTAAAAAAATATTCATTTTATAAATCTTCTTTTTTTAAATATCTTTTATAATCAGGACGTAACTTTTTCACTCGATAACCTTGTTTAGCTTTGGTTAGGAAAAAATGAATATACTTTAAATCTTCTAAACGATAGTAAATAATATTTAATCCTTTTTTATAGTTGGTTTTCAAAAGTTGCCCATATTTATCTTTTTTCTGTTGGTCGAGTTGGAATAATTTTAAGGTTTCGAGTTTGGGGATATTTATTTTGCCAATTACTTTTTTAACTTCTTCTTTTTGGTTATTTTGATAATTGATTTGAAAAAGAGGAAAATGATTTTGTAAGGGGTCAGAGAAGGTTTTTATTACTTTCTCACCCTGTACTGCTTTAGTTTGGATTAATTCTTTTTTATAATTTTTGATTTCTTCTAAAATGGCAGTATCCACGAATAAAGTTTGGTTTTCGATGAGAAAAGTTGCTTTTTGGTAAGTCTTTTTCTTTTTAGTGTGGGCAATAATATTGATAGTTAATAAAATCTCCATTGGTAAAGCTGCTAAAAAAAATTTAATTTGGGGCAGATTAGGATTAGTGGTGGCAGATCTTTGACCCCCGATAATAATTCGGTCTTCTTGGTTATACATTTTTTTGCTCCTCCTTGGTAGCAAATATCAACAAATCAAAAATAACATATCAAATCATAAAAAATAAAATAATTAATAATTTTGTTAATAGTATCCTTTCATCTTAATTTAAAATCTAGCGTTATTTTAGCGATGAGGCATGATTTTTAATTAGGGGGATATTTGAGCTATTTTTCTTCTTTCAATTAATGTTCTTTTAAATCATTTATCTTTGAAACGAACTTTATCTTCGCCAAAATAACGGATTGCTAAATCAGCGATATTATTCTTTTTCGCCTCTTCATAAGGATCTAAAAAGCATTTTTGATAAGCTGCTTTTCCGTATTGCCGTAATAAATCATCGGCATCTTTACAAGTTTGGGCATAAGGTACTAAAATATGCCTAATTTCATATCTAATGTTAGCTTCTTGTAATTATTCTCCTAATTTTTGACTGCGTTGACGTCCTGTTTTATCATTATCTAAAGCGATAATCACTTTAATTTGTTCTTTTTGAAGAATGGCTAGTTGGGATTGTGAAAGTAGTTGAGCCACACAAATCAGCCCCACGACATTTTTGATCCCGTTTTGCCAAGCACTTATCACATCAAAAAAACCCTCATGAATAATCATGGTTTTAGTTTGTTTGATCCAAGGTAAAGCTTGCCCGAACCGATAACTAAAATGAAAAGTGGGGGTTTGACTAAAATTAGTTAAAGCTTGATATTTAGGTTGAAAGTAAGCAACAGGACGAAAATGATTTTGATAAAAATGAAAAGTTTTATCATAGCCATTTTCAATGGGAATAATGATAGAACCATGGAAGGTATCGTGATAATATTTTTTCCCTTCTTGATTCATTTTTGCTTTTAAAAACCCGTATTTAACTAATTTATTAATGTCAAAGTTTTTCTTTTGAGCGTAATTGACAAACCGAAAAGAGAGGGGTTTAGCGCTAGGAGGAGCATAACCAAGGTTAAATTCTTTGATAGTGCTTAATTTTAATTTTCTTTTGTGAGTTAAATATGCTAATCCGTCGTTATTATTGTTGATTAATAAATAATGATAATAATCCCGAATTTGGTTAAATAAAGGAGAAATGGTTTTCAATAATTGTTTCTTTTTAAGATTAATTTCTTGTTCGTCCAGGGGGTGATGAGATTTTCTGATCTGATAGGACGGAAAAAAAGTAGAAGATGTTTTTACTCCTTCTTTTTCTTTTTCTTGTTGAACTAAAGTAGCAAATTCTTGGGTTTTCATAAAACGCGCCATTCTTTTTAAGGCATCAGTAAAAGAAGGAATGCTACGTATTTTTTGATAAACGGCGATCATATCGTAATCACCCCCACATTTCCAACAATGTAAACAATTCTTTTCATTAATATGACAACACGTCGGATTTTGGCCTTGATGCGCACTGCTCCCCATTCACTACACAACCAAATAAAGAGGTTACAGTGATAACATGGAATAAAAAATAAAGAAAAGAATTAATAATAAAGACTAATTTTAAAATTGGTCTTTTTTCTTTTTTCAAATAAATGAAAAAAGATATCTTATTATCTTTTCTAATTATTTGGGAAGAAAAGCTTTATTTTTATTTTTTATTTGATACGATATTTTTTTGAGCGGTTCATAAAAATGGTGGTTAGAAACATTAATTAAAGATATTTTAGATATAATTTTTGGTATGTTTTATTTTTAAATTTTCACTTAATCAAAGGAACTATTTTAAATCTTATTAATTTTTTGAATGTTGACGGAAATATTAATATTTGATAAAATTAATTACATGTTGTTAAATTAAAAATTAATTTAGTGTTTATAAATTTGATATACTTATTTTATTTATAATTATATTGTTTATTTTAATTAAATTTTAATTTAAATCGGTTTTTAATAAATAATTATTAATAAATTATTAATATAGATAAATTAAATTATCTATTAATTCAATATTTTTTTATTTTTTATTTCTTATTTTTAATAATCTATTATTTAAAATATTTTATTAATTTTATAATTATTTTTTATTTTTTTTGATATTTTTTTATTTAAAATTATGATCATAACAAATAAATTTTTATAAAATGATTTTAATTTTGTAAATAAATTTCAAATTTAATAATTATATCAAATTATTTTTTTGTTAAATTTAATAAATATATTTATTTTCTTGTATTTAATGTTTTTAATAAATTATGAAAAGCATTTTAATTAAAAAAAGATTAATAAAATTTAAATAAATTAACGGAAAAAGGTTTTTTTATTGTGTTTGAAAAGTACCTAAAAAATAAAATTATTAAATTATTAATTGCAGTTTTTATTTTATTTTTGTCATTAAATCTTTTCTTAATAATATTTTTTCAATCCAATAATAATATTAAAAAAACTAGATTATTTTCTTCTAATAAAAACATAAATAATTCAGAGAAATTAAAAATTAATATATTTGATATAATACATCCTAGAATTGATATAAATGTTTTACCTGATGAGAAAAAAAAAATATTTTCAATGGATCCCAATCTGTCTTCAAAAGAAATAATTTTACTTTTAAAAGAAAAAATATTGAATCAATTTCAAGAACTTAATCAAATCGCAAAATCTTACGCATTATCACAAGAAGATGCGAATATAAAAATTAATAAAAATTTATATTATTATGACCTTCCTGAAGATGAAAACCAATATCTACAACAACACCTCTACACAGACCCTAAACTTTCAGACGAAGAAACAATCCACATTCTTGCATCCAAGTTATTATCAGAAATTAGCATAAAAGAACGAAGATTTAAAGAATATGTTTTATTTTTACAACAAAAATTAAATCATAAAATGATTAGTGTCGATAATTTAAATATAAAAATAATTTTAAAAAATAAAAAAATGCCAGATATATTATTTTACATTATGATGGTAAACACAGTTTTAGAAGAAACACAATATAGAATAACTATATTAAACGAACAACTTAAAGACGATCAGAAATTACAATTACTCGAGCATGATTTTATGAATACTAGGGATTGGATGAATAATGAGGAAAAAAAGATATTGTTAATAAAGCCTCAAATTTCTCCACAAGAAACGATTTTAATTTTAAAAGAAAAAATAGCAAATCAATTTAGACAAAGAAATCAATTGGCAAAGTATTACGATGCAATACAACAAAAAGCATTACCAATATTGCCTCACACTAAAAGATATATTTCAGATGAAGATGTTTATCTACAAAATATTTTTAATAAATATTCCCACAAGAAGGAAGATAAAATAATCGAATATCTTCAACAATCATTGTACCAAGAATATGAAAACAAAAAATCATTATTAAAGTTATGTGATATAGTCTTAAATCGACAAATTTTTCCACAAATTTACTATATTAATTCAAATGCAATGACTTTTGAAACTCACATAAATGAAATGGATCAACTTCTAAATGATCCAGTGTATGTTTCTTTTATAAGAATTCAATTAGATGATGCAATAAAAAAATTAATGCAATTACAACAACATATAAAACAAATACAAGATCAGGTCCTTATAGATTTAGAGAAAACACAAAGAGAATTAACAAATACAAGGGACGCGCGTGATAAAATAAAAGAAAAATTAAAGCAAAAAAAAAAAGAATTAAAAGATGCACAAAATAAAGCAACTGAAGACTTAAGTAATGTTAAAAAAAAAGCTGAAAAAGACTTAGCCGATAAAAACCAAGTAATCACGGAGCAAGAACAAACTATTACAAAATTAAATCAAGATAAAATTGATCTAGAAACTGCTAAAAACCGAGTAATCACGGAGCAAGAACAAACTATTAAAGATAGAGATCGAACTATTGAAGCTCGAGAACAAACCATTAAAGATAGAGATCGAACTATTGAAGCTCGAGAACAAACCATTAAAGATAAAGATCGAACTATTAAAAAGGGAGATCAAATCATTGAAGCTCAAAAACAAAATATTGAAGATAAAGTTCTAGTTATTAAAAATGGAGATCAAATTATTGAAGCTCGAGAACAAACTATTACAAAATTAAATCAAGATAAAATTGATCTAGAAACTGCTAAAAACCGAGTAATCACAAAGCAATCACAAACCATTAAAGATAGAGATCGAAC
>JAUZIB010000016.1:0-9042 GCA_032887715.1 Candidatus Phytoplasma australasiaticum | reverse complement strand
AAGAGAGTAAATTATGGAAAGCCGGATGCTCGGAAACTTGCTTGTCCGGTTTGGACGGGGGCTGATTGTAAATAAAACAGCAAGGATAAATCGCTGAATAAAACGCAATTAATCTATCCGTATTATTGATATGCTCAAAATTTTAAGGTAGAATTAATTAATTGTAAGTATAATAACGGATAAAAATTAATATTATTTAAGATTAATAATAATTTTATTTATGAAATTTATTTGTAATTTTAAGTGAATTATTTTTAATAAAATCAAAATCATCTTTTTTAATGTGAAAAAAATTAGTTATCTTTTTAAAAAATATTAAAATTCTGAGGTTTAAAATTTTTTTGTTTATTTCTCTTAGTAAAAGTTAATTTTTAATATTAAAAAAGCCTAATTTAATTAAAATGATTTAATCTATTCTGATTTTATTAATATATAATAATGGAGGCTATTTTAAATAATTTCGGTTTTTGACTAAAATTATAAATATAGTTTTAAAAAGGAGTTAATCATATTATTAAACACAAAAAAAATAAAAAAGAAAATTTAAAGATTAGTTTTTTATATAATGAAAAAGTTCCTGCAGGAGAATATTTAGTTATTGATAACCAAGGAAAACAATTAGGGCTTTTTCAAAAGGAACAAATCTTTGTTTTAGCTAAATCCAATAATGAAGATTTTGTTTTAATCAATGCTCATTCTGATCCTAAAGTGGTACGTTTAGTTGATTATTCTAAATTTTATTATGAACAACAAAAAAAAATTAAACAAAATCGAAAAAAACAGCATAATCAAATGAATATTAAAACTATTTGCGTAAGCCCTCGTATTCAAAATAATGATTTAGATACTAAAATGAAAAAAGCTAAAGATTTTTTAAAAAGCGGACAAAAAGTAAAAATTAATATGTCTTTACCTGGTAGAATGGCTATAAACCCTAATATTGGTATTGATATTTTTAAGAGAATTATATCTTCATTGAGTTCAGTATCAAAGGTTGATATTCCTCCTAAAATAGAAGGTAATCAAATTAATTGTTTATTAATTCCTTTAAAGTCTAACTAAATTTGATTATTAGGATTTTAGGTTGATTATTTATTTGATTTTTTTATTGTAAAAAAAATTAGAAAGAAATAATGGTAATTGATTTTGAAAAAAAAAACACATAGAGGTTTAAAAAAACGTATTAAAATTACTGAAACTGGTAAATGGTTGCGCAAACATGCTTTTAAAAATCATTTAGCCGGTTCTAAAACTACTAAACAAAATAGACAATTGAGAGGATTTACTGTTGTAGACGCTTCCGATTTAAAGCGCATTAAAAATTTAATTTAGCAAATTGATATAAAATCTAAGGAAAGAAGAAAAGTCATGGTTAAAGTAAATTTAGTTCCAGCTCGACGTAAACGTCGTAAAAAAATATTAAAATTAGCTAAAGGTTATGTAGGTTCTAAAAGTACTATTTATAAAACTGCTCATGAACAAGTAATGCGTTCATGGCAATATGCTTATGTTGGTCGTAAAAGAAATAAAAGAGATTGGCGTTCTTTATGGATTCGTCGTATTAATGCTGGCTGTTTAGAAAACGGTATTCATTATTCTTCTTTTATATATGGTTTAAAATTAGCTGGTGTTGATGTAAATCGTAAAATTTTAGCTAATTTAATTATTAATAAACCTGAAATTTTTAAATTTTATACCGAATTGGCTCAAAAAAGTTTGCTTGAGTTAAATAAAAATAAATTAATAAAAGATATTTCTCAATCTAAATTAGATTCAAAAGATATTATTAAATCTGATTTAGATTCAGATTATTTAACTCAACAATCTATTAAAAAAGATTTTTCTGATAGTGTTTCTCAAAATTTGGTTTCTATAAATAATTCTGCGATTTATGATATAAATGGTATAAAAAAAAATAATTCAGATATTTTAGAAGATAATTCATTTTCGCCAAATTTATCATCTTTACAAAAAATGAATTTATTAAATTTGCGTCAGTTAGCGAAAAAACATAATATTAATAAAGTTTCTAAGTTAAAAAAAGCTGAATTAATTGATTTATTATTAGAAATATTATAAGTAAATATAAATTAATTATAGATCTTTTTTAAAGAGGTTTGGGAAATATGTATGAAATTAAAAAAATAACTTTTAAGAAAATTATTTTAAATGCTTTAATAACTATTTTATTTTTGTTCAGTTCTGTAGCATGTTTTGCACCTGAATATTGTTCTATAAAAGGAATTCGAATAATTGATATTTTATTAGGAATATTATTATTTTTATTTAATTATTATTTTGTGTTTTCTAATTTTAAAAAAAATTCAGGATTAAAAAAGTTTTTCTTTTTAATAGAAACATGTTTTTTAGTAATTATTTCTCATAGTTTATTTTTCTCTTTTTTAATTACTAATCCTTTTATAAAAAAAATGTTAGCTTTAAGTAATATTATTAGCTATATTTTAATGATTCATTGTTTTATTTCTTTGAATTTGTTTGGTTGGAAAAATGATAAAATAGGTATTTGGCCTTTAAATGGTTATTTAGTAACTTTTGGATTGAGCTGTTTTTTATTAGGAAAAAACATTGATTTTTCCCATATCATTTTAAGAATTTTGTCAATTTTTTTTGGTATTTTGTTTTTATTTTATCTATCTATTGTAATTAAACAAATTTCTAATCGTAATAAAATCATTGTTAAATGATAATAAAATAAAATTTTATTGTAATAAAAAGGAGATTTAATCACAAAAATGTCAGATTTATTAATTAAAATGAAAGAATTAACTATGTTAAATGGTGTTTCAGGACAAGAAAAACAGATTACTAATTATGTTAAAAATAGTATTCTTTCTTGTGTAGATAAAATAGAATATGATAATTTGGGTAGGGGCGCCAAAGAGGCCTAAATCTCGTGCTATTTAACCAATAGCCAGGGCTGATAGACCCTGAAAGGATATGGTCGGTCTAATAAACGAAAGTGTATTAGATTAAAGCAGACCATAAAAGCGGGTTGCGACAAAAGCAAATTAGTCAAGAAGATACCGCCACCGAATAATTCTACGGAGAAGCCTGCAATGGCCTAAGAAGGAAAATTGAAGTAATAATTAAACCTGTCTCGGAAGTTGCTTAAACGGACAGTCCAGAATCTACTAATATAAACTACCTGTATTGAGTAGTCTATCAAAGAAACCTGGAATCAGCCTCTCGAAGAGGATACTTCCCCTAAAGAATTAAGGTAGAGATTTAGCGTAACTTGGAGAATCCTAAAACCAGGTAATTAAATTTGCCAATCCGGAAATAAAAGCCCGGAGGTCAAGGATAAAGAATCTTCTTAGTAGTCGTAAGAGTAAACCTAAATTTGGAATAATTTAGTTAATCGTCTTACCATGAAGAGAGTTAATTACTCTTATAGGGCGAAAGAAGAAAGTAATTTACTAGTTATTCAATGATATCGGGAAAGGAGTTGATATTATGTCAACAACGGTTTCAACAGAGACTAAACTTTTACGAACATTGAGTAAAATTCAATATCGTTCAACAAATGGCGGTTTCTTAAAAAGAGAACTCCAGCAGGGAATGAATAACTTTTATAACACATTAATGGCGTTCAACAAAATTGCCACCAACAAAGGGGCGGGTACACCCGGCATCGACAATAAAACCATTGATGGAGTTAATCTAAAGAAACTAGAAAGATACCATCTTGAATACGTTAACAATGGTTACCGCCCAAAACCGGTTAAAAGAATATTCATTCCTAAAGATAATAAAAAAACCAGACCCCTAGGGTTACCAACCATTAAAGATCGGTTGATTCAAAAATGCTTGGAACAACTCTTAACTCCCTATTTTGAAAATATTTTTTCAGAATGGAGTTTTGGATTTAGAACCAAAAAATCTTGCCATGATGCCATCAAACGTGTCAAACAAAGATTTAAAGGGATAAATTATATTGTCAAAATCGATTTAAAAGGTTACTTTGATACCATCAATCATGAGATTCTGATGAGAACCTTAAATCAGTTCATCAAAAAGAATAAAACACTCTCAACCATTAACAAATGGCTAAAAGCCGGTTTCATGAAGGATGACATCAAGTACGAATCTTTATCAGGTTCTCCTCAAGGAGGGATTATCTCTCCTTTATTGGCGAATGTATATTTACACCACATTGACCTAAAAATGGAGAGACTGATTAAAGAGGGAATGCCAATTAGGAAGAGTAACCCGGAATATAAGAAGGCTTGGTATAAAAACCAACATCACCAACTGGGGGTTGACAGTTTTATCAACTTAAATCTAAAACCAAGAGTTGAATACATCCGTTATGCTGACGATTTTATCATTGGCGTTAAAGGTGAGTATAACCAGGCAGAAAGAATCAAAGACCAAGTAACGCAATGGCTAAAACAAGATCTGAACCTTACTGTTAGTAAGGATAAGTCCAAAATTGTTAAAGCCAATAAAGGAACGAGGTTCCTATCCTACATGATAAAGGTTAACCCTACCAATAAAAACCGGGAAAGGAAAACAACTAAGAATTCCTTGAATGGACTAGTTCAAATCCAAATTCCCCAAGCAAAGGCCAAAGAGTATGGATATGAATATAATTGGTTAAAAAAGGGAAAGTTGAAACACGACGAAACATTAGCAGATAGAGACGAATTAGAAATAATCCGGACCTATAAGACAATTGTTAGAGGAATTATCCAATACTTTTGTTGGGCTAACAATTTAGGTGTTTTGACTCACTTAAGTTATCTAGCTGAATACAGCTGTTTGAAAACACTAGCAAGGAAACGGAAAACGTCAATTGCCAGAGTTCGAAAGAAATACAAAATTGGTTCAACTTGGGGTATCTCCTATCATAATAAAGGGAAAACCCGATATGAACTATGGGATGTTTACTCTTGGAACAAAATTAGGACAATGCGTAATTTCAAGGGAAACCCTGATATTAACATTAACAAGTATATGTTCCAAGGTCGCACCCATCTTAACTGACCGTCTAAAAGCGGAACGCTGTGAGAATTGCGATAAAACAACCCAACTTCAAATTCATCATATTGGCACAATCCGCAAGGCGAATCGCCAAAGTATCATGAATAAAAGAACTAAAGTACTGTGTAAGAATTGTCATCGAAAGGTAACAAATCAACAAATACAGGACATTAGAAACAAGAACGATATGAACAAATAACTAATCAACCGCGAGGGGAAATTAGTTCTCGAAAGAGAGTAAATTATGGAAAGCCGGATGCTGGGAAACTTGCTTGTCCGGTTTGGACGGGGGCTGATTGTAAATAAGACAACAAATACAAATCGTTGTATAAAACGCAATTAATCTATCCGTATTTTAATAGCTTATAAAGGGCAGAATGGTCCAAAAATTATGTTAGCTGGCCATATGGATGAAATCGGTTTAATGGTAACTGAAATCACGGAAAATGGTTTTGTGAAATTCCAAACTATAGGCGGTTGGTTACCTACAGTTATGTTGGCTCAAGTTTGGCAAATCCATACTAAAAAAGGTATTGTTTGGGGTGTGACTGGTGCTAAACCTCCTCATTCTTTGAGTGTTACTGAACGTAATCAAAATCCAAATCTTAAAAATTTATTTTTAGATATAGGTGTTCCAACTAAAGAAGCAGCTCAAAAATTAGGAATTACCATCGGAAATATGATTACTCCTTATTTAGAGTTTCGTACTTTGGGAAGTGAAGATTTTGTTTTGGCTAAAGCAATAGATAATCGTGTTGGAGTTTTGATTGTTGCTGAGGTATTAGAAAAATTAAAAAATAATCCTAATCAATTTATAGGAACTTTTACAGTTCAAGAAGAAGTTGGTTTGCGAGGAGCTATTACTAGTGCAAATAAAGTAAAACCTGAAATTGCTATAGCAGTTGATGTTTGTGTTGCTAATGATGTTCCGGGTAATTCTAATACATCTATTAGTTATTTAGGAAAAGGGCCACAGATATCTTGTTATGATCATGGATTAGTTGCTCACACAGCTTTGCGAGAATTTGTGATAAATGTAGCTCAAGATAATAATATTCCTTTTCAAGAAGCCGCTCCAGAAGGTGGTACTACAGATGCTGCGGCTATGCATACACGTCATATAGGAGCAGCAGCGTTAGTAATTTCAGTGCCTACTCGTTATATACATTCTCATGCTTCAGTTGTGCATCAGCAAGATATTAAACACACAATTGATTTATTGACTTTATTAATACAAAAATTAGATCAAAATCAAGTTCAAAAAATTTTATTTAGTTAATTTGAATATTAATTTGATTATAAATTTTTAAATAATTAATATTAATATTTTTTAGTGTTTTATTTTTATTTTAGTTACTATTAAAATTTAAAATATTCAAAGGAAAAGATATTAAAAAATGAAAAGAACTTATCAACCTAGTAAAATTAAGCGAAAAAGAACACATGGTTTTTTAAAAAGAATGTCTAATGCTAGTGGTCGTCGTTTATTATCTAATAGAAGATATAAAGGACGTCATCAATTAACAGTTTAATATTTTATGTTGAATCAAATTAAAATTGTTAATTTTTATAATATTCCAATGAATCAAATTTAAAATTTTATTATGATGAAAAAAAAATTTATTTTAAGCAAAAATAAAGAAATTAATTTAATTTTTAAACATGATAAAAATAGTGTAGCTAATTATTTTTTTAAAATATATTATATTAATTGCGCGAAAACTTTGAATTTTAAATTTGCTTTAAGTATTAATAAAAGATATGGAAAATCTCATGAGAGAAATTTAATTAAACGCCGTATAAGGGCAATAATTTATAATTATTATTCAGTTTTAAAACCTAATGTTTTTTTTATTATTATTATTAAACCGACAGCGAGGCAATTGAATTTTTTAGATTTATCTGAAAAATTGTTGGTTTTGTTGAGAAAATCTTGTCTTATAAGTTCCTGATAAGGATATTTAATTGGATATATTATATGAGTGATGATAAATTTATTTTTTTAAAAAGACTTTTATTTATTTTTTTATTTTGTTTAGTTATACCTATGATTTTTAGATTTTTCTTTGTTGATAATGAAAATATTAACACTCAATCTAATATTAGCGATTTAAAAATTGTTATAAAAAATAATATAGATATTTCTGATAATCAAGTGTTTGATAAATTACAAAAAATAGAAAATTTTGATTTATATGAATATCAAAAATATTTAGATATTTTTGTTTTTGAAATTCAAGATAATAACTATTTTAACTGGTATTCGTTAGATAATCAAAAATGTCATGATTATATAAAAAAACAATTACGAGAAAAAATTAATAAAATATGTTCGGGTTTAGAATACTATTTTAGTTTTAATGACACTAATATTACATTAGAAAATAAAATTATTATATTTAAAAAATTTTTTACAGTTGTAATGGGGGTTAATAGAAGTTATTTTTTAAATCGTTTTATACAAGAAAAAGATTTTCAAAATTTATTTATTAATAATATTAGCACTCAAAAAAATACAATTAATTCAATTTCATCTAGTGATTTATTAAATTTTAAAATTTATAAAAATTTTGATGATGATATAGAAATATCTAATCAAGATTATAATAATATTGTTAGACAGAAATATTCAAATTTAGATTCTAAACCTAAAAAATTAAATTATTTTATTTTGAAAAATAATAATTCTGATAATCAAAAGTTGGGTTTAAAAATTTTTGTGAACGATCAAGAAGATTTACCTATTCAATGGCCTTCTAAATTAGAGTGGAGTAAATTTTTAGGTTTTGGTTATATTTGGAATTTTTTAATTATTTTTATAGCTTCTTTATTAAATTTTTTTTCTTCTATGGGCTCTCATGGAATAGACGGATTTGTATTAGGAAATTTAGGTACTGGAATTGTATTAACTACTATTTTAATTCGAACTTTGTCATGGCCTATTTATACTAAAGCCAATACTTTTGCGTTTAATATGAATTTAGCACAACCAGAAATTGCTAAAATTCAATCAAAATATGCTTCATCTAAGGAACCTACAGAAATGCAACGAATGTATTTTGAAGTTATGCGAGTTTATAAAAAATATAACGTTAATATGTTTTCTAGTTTTTTAATGTCTTTTTTGCAAATGTTTTTATTTTTAGCTATGTTTCGTGTTTTACGTCGTTTCCGTATTCCGGGGGGTATTTTTAAAGTTTATACTCAAAAACCTTTTTTAGGTGTAATGAATTTGCAACTTGAAAATAATAATGATAATTTATTTTTTTCTATATTTTTAACTTTAATAACAGGTTTGAGTATATTTATTTTAAACCAATTAATGTTGAAAAATTCTGAAAATATAAAAACTAAAAATGTTTTATCAACGTCTGATGAATCTCAACCAATTAAACCAGAAAATATAATGAAATTTTTTAATTATGCAATGGTTTTATTTATGATGTTTTTTTCTTTTCGTGATTCTATGTTATCTTTGTATTGGATTATAGGTAATTCTTATACTATTTTGCAAACATTAATTAATAAAAAAATTATATTAAAAAAAATGCAAAAATTAAAAAAATATTAAAAATATATTAGATAATATTTTGATAATTCCTGATTATTTCTTCAAGATAGGTTTTTCATATGATACAAAATCAGGAATAAAAAAATATTTTTTAAATATTAAAAATTAATTTTATTATTGATTTTTAATTTTTTTATAAAAAAAAATAAAAAAAATAAAAATATTTATATTTTTATCCATAAATTATGTTAAAATCAATTAGTAAGTTTTTTCGATAAAAAATTATAAATTTTTTTCGAATTATTAATTTTTTAAATGGAGGGATAGCGAAGTGGCTAAACGCAGCAGTCTGTAAAACTGTTCCGAAAGGTACGGCGGTTCGAATCCGTCTCCCTCCACCATCTTAAGTAAATATTATAATAATTCAAGTTGATCACTACTTCTTTGAAAACTGAAGATGATATTTTATTATTTATTATGATATTTATATCATAAAAATTTTAAATATTACTATATTTAAATAAGTA
>JAUZIB010000015.1:0-10386 GCA_032887715.1 Candidatus Phytoplasma australasiaticum | reverse complement strand
ATTAACTGAAAGTGATGAAAGACACGACAAAAATAATCAAAGACACGATGAAAGTATTCTAAATTTCGATAAAAGATTAAAAACATTAATTGAAAGTGATGAAAGACACGACAAAAATAATCAAAGACAAGATGAAATGATTAATAAGGTTAAAGAAAAGACCGCGAGATTCGATCCAATTCGTGCAATATTAACTAAAGAGAAATATGAAATACAAGAAAAATTAACACCCAACATAATTAATTTAAATTATAAAAATCAATTAATAAAAGAAGAAGACAAAAATAATCATATCTTTCAAAAAGATAATATTTTATCAGAAACAATAAATAATAAAAACACTATAGACTTTTTAACATATCAACAAAAAAATACAATACTTAAACAAAAACAATTAAGTTTATCTCAAAAATTAATCAAATTAACTCACAAATATTTAACAAATATTTATTCCATTAATATTCAAACATGGATATTTGTATTTAAAAAATATAGTCAAATTTATTTATTAATCATTTTATGTATGATAAATATTTTATTTTACTTATTATTAAGAAATAACTTTAAATCATAATTTAAACATAATTACAAAATTATAAACTCAATAATTATTTGGATTAAAAGTTTATTTTTTAATTAAATTTCTTAATATAAATATTTTTATTATTAAATGTTTTAAATTATTAATAATTTATATATTATACATAGATATTTAAAATTATTACCCGATAATAAAAAACAAAAAAATCGATTTAATTAAATACCGTAATAAATCATTTATAAAAATTATTAATTTAAAAACTTTCCTTTCTTAATTTCATTGAATAAATAATAAATTACTAACTTCTTTTGCCTTATAAAGATAGTTAACTTTCGTCCTGGAAGGATCTTAATTATTCCAAATTAAGTATTTACTCTTCTGACTAATAAAAGTCGCTTGATCCTTGGGCATCATGACTTTTATTTCATTATTAATTAATTTAATAAACGCTGCCTTTAGGATTCTCCTAATTATTCTAAATATCGACTTTGATTCCTTAAGTGAAATGGCCATTTTGCTTATTGTAAGATTCCCGGTTTTTTTTGCTTGATAACTATTCAATCTTAATGCTATATTGAATAGATTCTGGACTACTCGATTTAAATAGTTTACGAAATAGGTTTACTTATTACATCTATTTTGCCTCTTAGGCTATTTCAAGCTTATCCATTGAACCATTAAGGTGGCAGAGTCTTATTGACTAACTACTTTGTCGCAATCCGCTTTTAAGAACTACTTTAGTTCCTTATTGTTTCCTCTTAAGAAATCGTTCTTACCCTTTCAGTGTTAATCGCATTGGTGATGGATTAGTTCACTTGATATTTAGGCCTCTTAGGCGACCTAACTGAAATATTATAGATTATCTACTATAATTATAGAAACTCTAATTTTATAAGAGAATCTGCTTTAATTATTAAATATCTTATTTTTTTCGGAATAATTCTTATAAAGGTTATATTCGCTAAGTGTTAAATTCCATTGTTTTATAGTTTCAAAATCAGCATCATTTACAATATCATTTATTGTTTCCCAGTTTATATTATCTATATTTTTAGCCATTATGTGATCGGTATTTATATTTAACATTTCATCTATTTTTTGTGGTGATAAATTATTTATATTTTTTTCTTTTAATATTGTATATATTTTTTGTGGCGATAAATTTATAATTTTAAAAATTTTATTTAATAGTATTTTGTCATCATTATAAAATTTATATTGAACAAGTATTGAATTAAGTTTTTTTAAAGTATCATAATTGGTATTATTTATAATATCATTTATTTTTTCTCGATCAATATTAGTAGCTTCATAATCATTATTTAAAAGTAATATTTTATGTATTTCGTGCGGTGATAAATTATTTATATTTTTTTCATTTAATATTATATATATTGCTTGAGGTGATAAATTAAGGCTTTCCAAGGTTTCATTTAATTTTCTTTTTTCATAAGATAATTTTATTTCTTGTTTTAAAGGTGCTAATTTCGCATTTACTTCATCTCGAAAAAAATCTACCGTGTTAAAACCTAACATAGCTGCGCTTATTTTAGCTATTAACATAATGTTTTTTAAAAAATTCATGATTTTATATATACTCCTTATTTTTTTATTATATAAATAGATTATTTGTATTTCGATAATCATATTTATATTTTGATTATCTATTACAAGCATCCTTATTCTAAACCCGAACGATTAAAATTTCTCAGCATCCAGCTTACCGTAATTTATCTTTTTAATTCGACTAATTTTGTATCGCCACTAGTTAGTTATTAATTTTTATCATTATAGATTTTTTAAATTATTTTTTAATATCATGTTTTTTTGCTGATGGGGCGAATTTTTTTAATAATTACTTTTTTGCTAAATAAAATGATATTTTGTTTATTTCTCATCCAGCATCAATTAACATTGCATATATTTTTTTCTGTACAATGATATTATACTAGTGAAAGGTATTATAGTTAGACAAACCTCGTATTTGTTTCACGGTTAATGTTGGTTCTACTTTTAAAAAAAAATGAATATTAATTATTATATCCGCCCGGGGGGGGTTTTTTATTGAAAAACTATTTAATAATACGGATAGATTAATTGCGTTTTATTCAGCGATTTATCTTTGCTGTTTTATTTACAATCAGCCCCCGTCCAAACCGGACAAGCAAGTTTCCAAGCATCCGGCTTTCCATAATTTACTCTCTTTCGAGAACTAATTTCTCCTCACGGTTAATTAGCTATTTGTTCTTATCGTTTTTGTTGAACGATATTGAATTTTACTCAATGTTCGTAAAAGTTTAGTCTCTGTTGAAACCGTTATTGACATAATATCAACTCCTTTCCCGATATCATTGAATAACTAGTAAATTACTTTCTTCTTTCGCCCTATAATAGTAATTAACTCTCTTCATGGTAAGACGATTAACTAAATTATTCCACTTTTAGGTTTACCCTTACGACTACTAAAAAGATTCTTTATCCTTGACTATCAGGGCTTCTATTTCTGGATTAGTAAACTTAATTACTTAGTTTTAGGATTCTCCAAGTTACACTAAATTTCTACCTTAATTCTGTAGGGGAAGTACCCTCGTTAAGAGGCTGATTCCAGGTTTCTTTCTTTGATAAACTATCCAACACCAATGGCATATGTCGATAGGCTCTGGACTGTCCGTTTAAGCAACTTCCTGAACAGGTTTAATAATTACATCAATTTTCCTTCTTAGGCCATTACAGGCTTCTCCATAGACTTATTCGGTGGCGGAGTCATCTTGACTAGTTTGCTTTCATCGCAACCCGCTTTTATGGTCTGCTTTAATCTAACCTACTTTCGTCTGTCAGACCGACCATATCCTTTCAGGGTTTATCAGCCCTGACTATTGGTTAAATAGCACGAAATTTAGGCCTCTTTGGCGCCCCCATTGATAAATATTAAGGAACTATTAATAATTACCATGGTTTAAAACAAGATTGGGAAAAAGAATTAGAAAAATGTGAAACAGAACTAAAAGACCTTTATGAACAAAAAGACCTTACCCAAGAAGCCAAAACCAAAATCAAAGAAGCTTTAGAACAAAACGAAGCTAAAATTAAAGAAATAAAAGAAAATTTAGATCAAAATTATAAAAATATTACTATCTTAAAAGGGAAATTAGTCCAATTAGAAAAAGACAAAGAAGCTAAAGAAAAAGAAATCAAAGATAAAGAAAGACAAAAAGAGTTAGCTTCTCCCGATGATAAAATTAGATTACAAACGGAAATCGATAAACTCCGAGATGAAATTTCAGAAATAGTTGGTGAAATCGGTAAAATCAAAGTTCAAATTGGCAAATTAGAAGCAACCCAAAGAAAATACCAAGACATGTTAACTCTTACCGAAGGATTAAAAAAAGATTTACAAAAAAGATTTGAAACTTTAACAAATGATGAAAAATCAATATTTAATCAAATCCAATCAGTTGAAGAACGCCGTGCCGAAATCCAAAAAGAAATTGAGGAAGTGAATAAAAAAATAAAATTAATCGTTATAGAAAAAGAACAATTACGTATTTTACGTGTAGGCGCGGAAGCCGCTAAAACCGCTTTAGATGATTGGGATAAAAAACATCAATTTAGTTTTGGTAATTTACGTGATGCCCTTTTTCAAAGAGCAGAATTATATATGGACGCTTATGGAGGCCGAGGTATGTTGAAAGCAGTAGGTGGTGGAGTTACCAAAAAAGTGGCAGGAACTGTTGCCAAAGTAGGTTTAGCTGTTCATGAAACTCACCGTATAATTCATTTAGCACAAGAACTCTTTTGTCACCCTGATGGCACATTAAAAATGATGTCTCAAGAAACTTATGATTCTATTTGTACACGTATTAACCGTGATTTAACGAAACTCGAAGCGGATGAAAAAGATTATGAAAAGAAAATAACTGATTATAAACTTCGTCTTAACCAAGAAAATTTAAATAATGAATGGAAAAATTCTTTAAAATCAAGTTTAAGTATAAAAAATGAATTTCTAACTTGGATTGGTGAATACTCAACCATCATCGAAGAATTAATCCGTAAACAAGAAGAAGTTTCGGATACTGACAAATTATATGAAGACAAAGATAAATTAGAAGAAAAATTAAAAAATAAAAGAGATGAAGTAAATGTTTTAAAAGAACAATTAAAACAAAAAAATCCGAGTTACGCTCGTGCTCAACAACATTTCATAGAACAACAAAAAAACAAAAAATATGCTCAATTCTATCAACCGATTATCAATAAATAATGATGAAATAAATTTTCATTATTATTTTGTTTCATTATTTCTTTCTTAAAGTTATATAATAGTGATATATTCAAATTTCCAAATTTGATAATAATAATCTTATTATTATCAGAAAGGTTACGAAATTCATGAATAAAAAAAACTTTTTACAAAAATATTTTATTGAAATAATGGTTATTTTATTATTAGGAATAGCAATTATGATTATGATTCATAAAAATCATCATGGCACTAGCCAAGCCCAATCACCTTTATCTTCTTGGGATTCCGAAAAAGAAACATTAGAGTCTGAAGAAACTGAAATAGAAACCCCTCCTTTCTCTAGACCAAAACGTTCCACAGAAGAACAACCCATCCCTAAAATTAAAACAACAGCGGCTCGTTTAGAACAAATTAAAAATTATCTTTTTTCCGAACCTATTAATCCTACTTTATTACCAACTGATTTATCAGAACGAGAACAAGAAGAAATTAATAAACTTAAAAATAGTTGGGGATTGTGTTTAAGTTATTTAAATAAAGAAAAAAGTGTCATTAAAGAATACCAAAATAAATGCGATGAACACCAATCGCAATTAAATTCTCTTCAACCTCAAATAGAATCTTTAAAACAAGATAAAACACCATTAGAAATACAACTAGAAACTAAAGAAAAAGAAGTTAATAGATTAAAAATCGATAGAAAAACTAACAAAGATAAAATCGATAAACTGAACGAAGAAATTTTAAAAATAGTTGGTGAAATCGGTAAAATCAAAGTTCAAATTGGTAAATTAGAAGCAACCCAAAGAAAATACCAAGATATGTTAACTCGTGCGGAAAAATACAAAAAAACATTAGAAGAACAATATGAAAAAGGTGAAAAAGAACATAAAGATTCAATTATTTCTCAATTAAACGAACTCTACGAAATTACCTCAGCTGAGGGATAAATAACAAAAGGAGTTATAAGTTAAAATGATGCAAGTAAAAAATAAATTATATCTTTTACCATTCTTTTTAATTAGTTCTTTAGGATTATTAGTTTTAATCAATATTAATCCAGTTATGGCTGTTCCTAAAAAAAATGATAAAGGAAAAGAAATTGCTCCTTCTGAAAAAAAAGAACAATTTACCAAAAAAGATATATTAAAATATTATGAATTATACAATACTCTTGAAAAATATTCCGAAGAAGAAAGAAATATAGTTATTCAAATGTTATCAGACTCAAAAAAATTAAATTTCTTAATAGAAGAAGAGCTTAAGTTTAAAAAAACAGGTTCTTCTTCTAAAAAGCCTGATGATTCTAAAAAATAAAAATTAAAATAAAACTATTATTATTTTTTAAGACCCTTTTAAGGGTCTTTTTTTATTTAACTATAACTTATTATCATTAATAAAAAATGAATATCTTATTAACTAAACAAAACAAAGGAGTTTTTATAATATGAACAATTTAAAAAAATTAATAAAAGAAATTATTTTTCTAATTATCGGGGTCATGATCGTTTTTGCTCCCGTTTATTTTATAAAAACACATCATGATGAAGAATTACACCAAAGTTTTAGGAAATTAGATGAAAGTTTTGTCCTATTAGAAAAACATGTAAATGTAAACGAGAATTTAGAAATGGAAAATTCTTTAAATATTTGGAAAGCATTATTTGAATTAAAACAAAAACTTTATAAATTAGAAGATAAAATCGATGATAACCTTAATAAATCAGATGAAATAACCGATCAAACAGATGCTAAAATCGCTGAACAAAAACAAGAATAAATCAATAAATGAAGAGGTTGTTACATAATGGTTAAATTAATCAAAATTCCCTTTCTTTAAAAATTACTTCATTATCTTCTGGTTGATTATTTTTCATGTTCTTCCTCCTCTTTCTGCTTATTCTGGTTTTCATCGCCAAAATAAAACCAAAATACCACTAGCTGATTCCCAAACGCTTCAACAAGAATGGTTAATCACTCAACCTCCCCTCAAAAGGTATGATATTTCTGTTTTAACTAAACCAAGTATTTCTGACATCTTAAAATATTTTCAGATCGAAACTTCTCCTTATGGTTTAGATAACCCCGCTTATAACCCTTATGATCGAAATTACTTTTGTTGGGAACTAAAAGATCCTTCACCAGGATTATTAGGAGTTTATTTGAAACCTAGAAATAATCCTTTTTGTATCCAATATCCTCAGGGAAATAAAGAATATACTTTGACAGACCTTTTAAAATATGAAATTGCGATTGCAGAAGCTTGGGTCTTTTGGGATGCTAAAGAATTGCTAGTTCCGACAAATGTCAATATTAATTTAGTCAAGTTAGATATTTTAGTAAGCGACAGTAAAGAAAAAGCGATAAATGATTACTTAATCGAAAACAAAATCATCAACCAACCGAAATTAATTAAATTAGGTTGTTACAACATTACTCCTGACACAGGTTTGGTTTCCCCATTGCCTTATAAAAATATTTGGGGAAATGACGAAATCGAAGTTATTTATTTTGATGATGGGATACGCGTTTTACCATCAGAATCTCTAAAATATACACTATCCATGATTTATTAAAATTAAGTAACGGTGCCAAAAATGCTTATCTTTTTATCTTAATTCTTTTAATAATTGGCTGCACCAATGTCCTGTTAAACCTGGTTATCATTATACTGGCGACGAAATCCGCAACAAATTCGGTCATTCCCATAAAACCCTTTACGATGAAAATGGCACAAAATATGATTATGAATATTATGAAAAAAGTTGGTGGCAAAAAGATGAATTTTATATTTTTGGTAGTGGTTTGGGTGTTATTTATTTTGATGATGGGATACGCGTTTTACCATCAGAATCTCTAAAATACACTATCCATGATTTATTAAAATTAAGTAACGGTGCCAAAAATGCTTATCTTTTTATCTTAATTCTTTTAATAATTGGCTGCACCAATGTCCTGTTAAACCTGGTTATCATTATACTGGCGACGAAATCCGCAACAAATTCGGTCATTCCCATAAAACCCTTTACGATGAAAATGGCACAAAATATGATTATGAATATTATGAAAAAAGTTGGTGGCAAAAAGATGAATTTTATATTTTTGGTAGTGGTTTGGGCAGTATAGAACATGATAGAAATTTACCACCTTTAAAAAATTTTTTAAACACCACCCCACCACCAACAAAACCTAAAGAACTAGAATAAATCTACATTTTAAGACCAACTCTTTTGTTGGTCTTTTTTTATTTAAAAATAATTAAAAAATAAGGAGGCAAACCGATAAAATGGCAAATCAAATTAAAGAAATCTTAAACCAAATCAAAGAATTTTTTTTCAAAATCAAAAATAATCCCTGTTCCCAAAATTACGCTTTAATTATTATTACGTGTTTTTTTATCATTAGCAATCTCTTATCCCTCTTTGTTAATTTTCAATTTGGCCTGAAATTAAACAGTTTCCTTTGTTTAATTTATGATAATTTCATGATCGTTTTTTTATTAGACAACACCAAAGAAAAAAATAAATAAAATTTAATTAATTTTAAAGACCCTTTTCAAAGGGTCTTTTTTTTATTCAAAACAAAAAAATTTAATATCTGTCACAAATTATTCATAGAAAAAGCCAGGCCAAAAAAATTAGTATTAAATAACGATTAAAGACCTTTTTAAAGGTCTTTTTGTATAACTAGTTAAATAAATAATAAAAAAAGGAGTTTTAACAATGAAATTAATGGTTTTCGAAAGGTTAGATGGAAGTGACAAAAACCAAGCTCATTACCGCTCTTCATCAAAAATTAAATCATAACCACATTAAACACTCCAAGCAACATCCATCGTACCCAAATCATATGCAAAGCGAACTGACGTAGGATGAGAGGGGAGGTAACAAAAAACAATTTTGCTATGTAAAAAAATGTAATCTATAGAGAAAAAAAGAAAAGAATAATAAGTAAACAATTTAACTATTATGATTTAAAATTCTTAATTAATAAGAAGTAAAATAAAATATTTATTACGCATAAAATAATTATGAAGTACATTCTACTATATTGTCGGAATAATAATTTCCATATTTGATTATTAATCAAATAAAGATTTTTTAAATATTGTTTAATTAAGTTAATAATTTTTTTAGAGAAAGTTAATTGTTGTTCAGATATTTTATTTATTTTATTATATAAATATTTTTTTTGTTCAAAATTAATTTCTTCAGTTTCAGTTAAAATCACGATAGTTCGATCTTTATCTTTAATGGTTTGTTCTCGAGCTTCAATAGTTCGATCTCTATCTTTAATGGTTTGTTCTTGCTCCGTGATTACTCGGTTTTTAGCAGTTTCTAGATCAATTTTATCTTGATTTAATTTTGTAATAGTTTGTTCTCGAGCTTCAATAATTTGATCTCCATTTTTAATAACTAGAACTTTATCTTCAATATTTTGTTTTTGAGCTTCAATGATTTGATCTCCCTTTTTAATAGTTCGATCTCTATCTTTAATGGTTTGTTCTCGAGCTTCAATAGTTCGATCTTTATCTTTAATGGTTTGTTCTCGAGCTTCAATAGTTCGATCTCTATCTTTAATGGTTTGTTCTCGAGCTTCAATAGTTCGATCTCTATCTTTAATAACTAGAACTTTATCTTCAATATTTTGTTTTTGAGCTTCAATGATTTGATCTCCCTTTTTAATAGTTCGATCTCTATCTTTAATGGTTTGTTCTCGAGCTTCAATAGTTCGATCTCTATCTTTAATGGTTTGTTCTTGCTCCGTGATTACTCGGTTTTTAGCAGTTTCTAGATCAATTTTATCTTGATTTAATTTTGTAATAGTTTGTTCTCGAGCTTCAATAGTTCGATCTCTATCTTTAATGGTTTGTTCTCGAGCTTCAATAGTTCGATCTCTATCTTTAATAACTAGAACTTTATCTTCAATATTTTGTTTTTGAGCTTCAATGATTTGATCTCCCTTTTTAATAGTTCGATCTTTATCTTTAATGGTTTGTTCTCGAGCTTCAATAGTTCGATCTCTATCTTTAATGGTTTGTTCTTGCTCCGTGATTACTCGGTTTTTAGCAGTTTCTAGATCAATTTTATCTTGATTTAATTTTGTAATAGTTTGTTCTCGAGCTTCAATAGTTCGATCTCTATCTTTAATGGTTTGTTCTCGAGCTTCAATAATTTGATCTCCATTTTTAATAACTAGAACTTTATCTTCAATATTTTGTTTTTGAGCTTCAATGATTTGATCTCCCTTTTTAATAGTTCGATCTTTATCTTTAATGGTTTGTTCTCGAGCTTCAATAGTTCGATCTCTATCTTTAATGGTTTGTTCTCGAGCTTCAATAGTTCGATCTCTATCTTTAATGGTTTGTGATTGCTTTGTGATTACTCGGTTTTTAGCAGTTTCTAGATCAATTTTATCTTGATTTAATTTTGTAATAGTTTGTTCTCGAGCTTCAATAATTTGATCTCTATCTTTAATAACTAGAACTTTATCTTCAATATTTTGTTTTTGAGCTTCAATGATTTGATCTCCCTTTTTAATAGTTCGATCTTTATCTTTAATGGTTTGTTCTCGAGCTTCAATAGTTCGATCTCTATCT
>JAUZIB010000014.1:0-14666 GCA_032887715.1 Candidatus Phytoplasma australasiaticum | reverse complement strand
AATTGGTCATAATTGATAATAAACATTGACATATTCGCGGTGGTATTACTCAATCTTCTTGAGCTTGATGCCATTAATAGTCTATATTTGTTGTTCCGCTTGCAATTGTTAGCCAGAATTTGATTTAATTTTTGATAAGTATTTATTATATTATTGATTCCATATTTAAGACTTTTTTAATACCTTAGTTATTTAAAGAACGATTTTGAATAATATTCAATGTTTACAAAAGTTTAGTTTCTTGATCCAAAACAGTTATTTGTATATCCGCCAACTCTTTGATGTATGCCACTGAATAAACAATAAATTACTGACTTCTTTCGCCCTATAAAGGTCGTTAACCTTCTTCTCGGGAGGGCAATTATCTTTATTATTCCAAACAAAGTTTTAGTTCCTCCGACTACTAAAAAGTCGCTTTATCCTTGGGCATAATGGTTTTTATTTCATTATTAGTTAATCTAATAACGCTGCCTTTAGAATTCTCCCAGTTACTCTAAATATCAACCTTGATTCCTTAGGGGAAGTAACCGTTTTATTAACGGTGAGATTCCAGATTTTCGATTGATAAACTATCCAATACAGTTCTTTAATATTGATAGGCTCTGGACTGTCCGGTTTCAGTAGTTTACAGAACAGGTTCGAGATTACATCTTCTTATTCTTCTTAGGCCATTTCAGGCTTCTCCTTAGAATCGTTAGGTAGCGGAATCCTTTTGACTAACTACTTCGTCGCAACCCGCTTTTAAGAACTGCTATAATTCCTTATTGTTTCCTCTAAGAAACCGTTCTTATCCTGTCAGTGTTTATCAACACTGGTCATTGGTTAGATAACGCGATATTTAGGCCTCTTGGGCGCCCAGAACTTCCTCGTGATAATTTTAATAAAATAGTTTCTGCTAAAATCGGGATAGAGTAGTTGAGTTTAATAACGAATTTATTTCATTATATATTCCAAACTAGCCCCCCACAGAACCGGACAAGCAAGTTTCCAAGCATCCGGCGCCTAATATCTTATTACAAGATATTGAAACTCTTTCGCCATGTAAAGGTTATTACCCTTCGCCGTGATCAGGTTCTTCTAAAATATTCCAATTCCAGAATTAAACTGACGACTACTCTAAGTTTCGCTTTTCCCTTGGGTCAGCTACTAGCTGTTTTAAGATTTTTTTAATAATCTACCTTTAGGGAGATCGAAGTTACGATATAATTCTACATGAAGTTTTAGGTGCGGTTTACAGTTACTTTAAAACTGAGGCTATTATTTAATACTTATATTAAATAATAAGAGTCCTTTAATTTGCCAATTTAATGACTGCTTGGGATGATACAAAATTAAAAATGATTAATAATTTTGTTCCATTAAAGCTTTTCTCGGATTAAATAACAACTTACCGAGTATAGGTTTATTATTACAACGCTTTTTAACCGCTTAGGGATTCACACCTTCTCCTTGACTTCTGGTCTGGCAATAACTTTTTGGTTAGTTGTTTCACCTCATCTTGCTTTCGTGCTTTTGCTGTTATTAATTACTCTTTCGAGATAATTAATCAAGCCCACTTTGCAGTGTTTACGTGACCTTTAGGAATCATCCGTTCCCAAATAATTTGTTAAATTACAAAATTATATGTTTCTTTCGCGCCCTCATTTAAATGATGAGCTGTAACAATATAACAAGTTTGATATTGAACAGCTATTTTTTGCAAATATAATTTCCGAGTTAAACTCGCTTGATTTTGAAAATTTTTATTTCCCAAATTTAATTCAAAATAATAAAAAGGTATTTTACGTAATTGACAATATTCGTTTACTAAAATTTTATCCTGATAAGACCGTTCTCGCTTTAAATGATTAAAATGAACTACAATTATTTGAAATTTTCTAGAATATAAATAATCTAATAAAGTCATAGAATCAACGCCGCCGCTAACCGAAATAACATATTTATATTCTCTTTTTAATGAAATAGCTAATGATAATAAAAACATAAATTTCAATTATCTTCCTTAGATAAAAATGATAAACTTAAAATATTCAATTGTTTTTGAGTTACAGTAGCAGGAGTCTGTAACATCAAATCTTGTGCTGTTTGAGTTTTAGGAAAAGCAATAACATCTTTAATATTATCTGTATCAGTCAATAACATAACAATTCGATCTAAACCTAAAGCAACACCGCCATGAGGAGGTGTACCATATCGCAAAGCTTCTAAAAAGAAACCAAATTGTTTATGCATTTCTGCTTCAGAAAAACCTAATTTATGAAATATTTTTTTTTGGTAATCATATTGATAATTTCTTAAAGAACCGCCGCCAATCTCATAACCATTCCAAACTAAATCATATGCACATGCTTTCGCCTCATGAGGATTTTGGTCCAAAGTTCGATAATCTTCCGGTTTAGTAAAAGGATGATGCATAGCTTTATATTTATTTTCTATATCATCGAAAATTAATAAAGGAAAATCTATGATCCATAATAAAGATAATTTTTGAGAATCAATTAAATTTAAATCTTTCGCTAATTTATTTCTTAAAAAACCTAAAGATTCATAAGCGTTATAAGATTTTCCCATAGATAAATCAAATACAAAAAAACAATATTCGTTATTTGTTAAAAAATTTAATTTTTTATTTAAAGCATTAACAAAATTACCTTTAATTTTATCATCAATTTTAATCAAATAATACAAATCTAATTGATATTGATTTTTAATCCAACGACAATATTGTAAAATTGCTTTTTTATTTAATAATGATTTTTCCGATAAAACAAATCTAATGCCTAAAATATGAAATTTATTAATAATTTCTGATGATATCGATACTAAATTAAAAAAATTCGTCAAATTTTCTATACATAAATCAAATCTTAAATCAGGTTTATCGGAACCATATTTTTTCATAGCTTGGTCATAAGTTAATTTAAAAAAAGGTTTCTTTATTTCATAATTTTTAAAATTTTTAATCAAACATATCATAATTTTTTCTACTAAATTCATAATTTCTTCTTGAGACCAAAAAGAAATTTCTATATCAACTTGAGTAAATTCTGGCTGACGATCTGAACGTAAATCTTCATCACGAAAACAACGCGCTATTTGAAAGTATTTTTCAAATCCAGCAATCATATATAATTGTTTAAATAATTGTGGAGATTGAGGTAAAGCGTAAAAAGATTCAGGATACAAGCGCGAAGGTACTAAATAATCCGAAGCTCCTTCAGGTGTAGATTTCGCTAATATAGGAGTTTCTAACTCAAAAAAACCCTGAGATATTAAATTTTGACGTATATTTTGAGTAATATAATGTCTTTGTAATAAATATTTTTTTTGTTTTTCTTTTCTTAAATCCAAATAACGATATTTTAATCTATGACTTTCATTACTAGTGTTTTTATCTTCAACTAATAAAGGTAAAGGTTGCGCTTCTGATAAAACATACAATTGGTTTATAATAATTTCGACCTCACCAGTTTTTAAATTAGGATTTTTACTAATTCTTTCCGCTACTAAACCTTTAACTTCGACAACAGTTTCTATTGGTATTTTAGATATTTCTGAATATTGTTTATGGTTTTGTTCTATAACTAATTGTATTAATCCTGAAAAATCTCTCAACATTAAAAACATTTTACTTCTTAAATTGCGTTTACGAGCAATCCAACCTTTTAAAAATACCTGTTCACCTTGATTTTTTAAATCAATTTCATTATTATTATAGCTATATTTGATCATTACGATTGTAAAGTTAACTCCTTTTTTAAAAAATTAATAATATTATTTAAATCAACATTATAAATTATTTTGGTAGTAGTATTTTTAACTGTCAAAAAACTTTCTTTCAATTCTTTAGCACCTATAAAAATAAGATAATTAGGTTTTAATTTTAAAGCCTTTTTAATACATTTAGTGAAATTAAGTCCATCATTATTATAAATAACTTCAGCATGAATATTATTTTGGCGTAATTTTTGAATTAATCTAAAAGCTTCATAATTAACTGAATAATTTACTGACAAAACACATACATCTAATAGTTTAGAATTAATATTTTGCCAAAAATTATTATACTGCAAAGCCAACATTAATCGTTCTATGCCAATAGCAAATCCTATAGCTTTAATCTTTTTTTTACTTCCAAAATGATAAATTAAATCATTATAATTACCACCGCCACCTAAAATTAATTCAAAAGGTTCTTCATTATGTATAGATAATGCAACTTCAAAAACTATATCCGTATAATAATCTAAACCTCTAACTAAAGTCGGATCAACACAAAAATTAATATTTTCTTTTTTTAATAATGATAAAAATATTTCAAATTGATGTTTAAGAGATGAATCTAAAAAGTTCAAAATTAATGGGGATTGTTTTAAAAAAATTTTATTTTGACAAATTTTACAATCAAAAATCCTTAAAATATTAAATTGCTTACGTTTTAAACATAAAGAGCATAAATCTGATGAAAAATTTTGTAAATAATCAGAAAAAATTTTAATAAAATTTTGACGTGTTTGTGCATTACCCAAATGATTAATTTTAATTTGTGCCTGAGGTAAATTAAAAAAACTTAAAATTTCATTAACTAAACAAAAAATTTCTAATTCAGATAAATCATAATAATTACCTAACATTTCAATGCCTATTTGATGAAATTGACGATATCGACCATATTGAGGTCTTTCATATCTAAAAAAAGGACCACAATAATAAAATTTATAAATATCATCAAAATTATAAAGCTTATTCTCTAAATAACTACGAACGATACCAGCCGTTCCTTCTGGTCTTAAGACAATTTTTCGACCTTTTTTATCTAAAAATTGATAAGTTTCCTTATTAACCATTTCAGATTGAGGTGTAGCGTGATAAAAAATATCACGATACTCTAAAATAGGGGTACGTATTTCTTGGAAATGATATTTCTCAATAATTTTTTTTAAATTTTTTTCTATAAATTGTAAATGTAACATTTCTTCTTGAAAAAAATCTTTCGTACCTTTAATTTTCTTAATATTCATAACTAATTTTAATATCCTTTTTAAACCATCATTGCATACAAAACCTTAAATTAAGTTATTAAAAATTATTTTTATAATAACATAAATAACATTTAAATGATTCAATATTTATTTTAAATATAAATTTATTATTTATATTTAAAACTTCTACTCTACAATGATAATTATTAATGAATGACAACTTTAAACATATTGACGTTTTTTGTTTTTATAATAAACTTCTTGAATCATCCCTGCTCCTAAACAAAAATCTTCATAATAAAAAGCACATATTTGACCAGGAACTACCATTTTAATTTTTTCTTTAAAAAAAATTTTTAATTGGCGAGAATCAATCCAATATGCTTTAACTTCTTGCTCAAGTTGTCGATAACGAAATTTTGATTTTAAAATCATAATATTTGGATATCGAAAATTTTTATAATCTCGCCAAATAACATTAGTAATTAAAGCAGAATCACTGTATAAATAGATACTATCAGAATTTTGTTCTACATAGAGAGTATTAGTCACCAAATCTTTTCCTACTACATACCAAGGAGATGAATTACAACAAGATAGATTACCTAAATTTAAACCTTTACGTTGACCAATAGTATAATAAAAAACTCCTAAATGTTTTTTAGGTAAAATATTACCTTTAGTATCTTTAATTAAACCTTTATTAATAGGTAAATAATTTTGTAAAAAATCTGTAAATCTTCTTTCTCCAATAAAACAAATGCCTGTAGAATCTTTTTTACTAGCTGTCACTAAATTTTCTTGATAAGCTATTTTTCGTACCTGAATTTTAGTTAAATCACCTATAGGAAATAAAATTTTAATTAATTGTTTTTTTTGTAATTGAGACAAAAAATAACTTTGATCTTTATTTTGATCTTCAGCTTTTTTTAAAATTGGATCACCATTTATAAATTGAATACGTGCATAATGACCCATAGCAATATAATCTGGTTTAAATTTACAATTAACATAATCTGAAAAAATAGCAAATTTAATATAATTATTACACAAAACATCAGGATTAGGAGTTAAATTTTGATTAAAAAGTTTTAAAACATAAGAAAAAACTTGATCCCAATATTCTTTAGAAAAATCAACAAAATGACAATTAATTTTTAATTGTTCAGCGATTTTTTGAGCATCTTTAAAATCTTGTATTTGAGGACAAATGGATTGTTTAATAAAAGGATTTCCTCGAAAATCATAATTTAAACCACTATCCCAATTACGCATAAAAACACCTTCAACATCGTACCCTCTTTTTTTTAAAATAAACGCAGATACACTACTATCGACGCCACCAGATAAACCAATAATAACTTTTTTTTTCACAATAATCTTTTTATTTTTTATTCGGATTTAAAACTAAAAAATTTTAAATTTAATTTGGATATTAAATTGGTTTCTGCACGTTCTAACAAACTATTTTCAAAAATTTTTGGACCCGATGATACATAATTTCTTTGATATTGACTTTGATAAAAGTGTTTTAAAATTTGAGAAGTTAAATCTAAACTGTTTTCTATAGAAATATCAAACGTTTTAGATAATAAAAAAGCAATTTTTTCTAAAGTTAAACTATATTTTAAATAATAATATAAAATAAAATCTTTTTTAATAACATGTTCATTATTTAATTGCAAAGTGGCTTGCTTTCTATAAAAAGATTTTAAATCCTGAAATTTTGCAAATATATCATCTCTCTCTAAATGAAAAAAAACTAATTCTGCTATTAAAGTATCTGATAAACCAATATTCAGATTAAAATTTAAATCGAAATTATAAAAACTTTTTGTAAATTTACCTAAACTAATATCAGATAAACTATGATTTTCTAAAAAAATATTAATTCCTATTTGATCAATTAATAACGAATTATGATTAATGATATCCACATTTTTATTATTATCTGATAAATCATCATAATTTAATAATGAAGATTTTCGATAATTATCAATTCCTATTTTTTGCAAAAAATCCTGAATTAAATCAATAAAAAAAATGTCCGAATCATCTATAAAAATATGTAAATCATTAAATTTTTTATTATTTAATTTAAAACTTTGAATAACTACTAATAAATTAATTAAATCATTTAAATTAGGACTTATAGATAAAAAAACTTTACTATCTGGGCAAGACGATAGTTTATTGCATAAAAATAAACATTGCAAATGATTAGCAAGAGCTAATTGAGCATTTAATTCGAATTCACTAACAAAAGGTTTAATATTCCATTTTTTTTCAAAAATAAAATCTTTTTCTTCTCTTAAACAAAAATAAGATTTTGGAATTATTTTTTTTTTTACTTCAAATATCTGATCTGCATAAGTAGTATCAATTAAACGCTGATGTTTAATAAAATCCATACAAATATCTATAATTAAATTTGTTTCTGAATCAAAAATATCTTTTTCACCTATCAAATTACCTAAAATAGCAGCTATTTTATGATTCGAAAAAACTACATCATTAGACATTTCACTTTTCATACCGTTACTAACATAAAAATAACCACCAATTTGTTTACGAGAGTGATTAATAACAGCCATACGGCGTAATTGCGCTTTACCTAAATGCTCTGTAGAAGCAGATAAATTAAAAATAAAATGTGCCCCTTTTTTAATTAATAAATCACTAGGTGAGTTAATAGTCCATAAATCTTGACAAATTTCTACTCCAAAACACACATTATATAATTCATTAACAAATAAGATACTACCAAAAGGAATTTTTTGATCTAAAAAAATAATTTCTTGCATCTCAGGAATAACATTACCAGAAGTAAACCATCTTTTTTCGCGAAATTCTTCATAATTCGGAATAGTATATTTAGGAACAATTCCTAAAATTTTTTGTTGTTGTATAACGATAGCTACGTTGAAAATCATCTCTTGCCAAACCAATGGCATTCCTAAAATATAAACTCCTTTAAAAGAAGTTTTCTTAATAATATAATCTAAAGATTTTAAAATATTATTGTTAAAATTGTTTTCAAAAAAAAAATCACCAGCTGTATAACTGCTTAAACATAATTCTGGAAAAACAACAAAACTCGCTTTACTTTTCGCTAAAACACTCAAAATAATATCATTATTTTCATCAAATTTCCCCAAAGTTAAATTGGGATTGGCTAATTCAATTTTTAAAAATCCATTCTTGTACATGTCGTTATCTTAAGTAATCAACCTTTCTAATAAAATGATTTTATTTATCAAAATGCATTTTTGAATTATTTTCAATTAAATTCAATATAACCTTTTTATCCATAATCCAACCCATAATATAAATAGATGATAAGGATAACAAAATTCTTATCATAATTTCTGAAAACATATTAAAAAAATTTATTTGATCAAAACTTTCCAAAATAGATGATAAAAATATTAAAATGCCATCAGTCATCAATAAAGAAATTTTAAAATTCATTCCATAAATATCTTTTAAAGCTTGTTGAAAAATATCCATACCTCCGGTAGTGAATCCAATTTTTCTAATATTAGCTTGAGTAAAACCTATTAATAATCCACCTAATATAGATGATACAAATAATTTCCAATATTCATTATTCCAAATAATTAAACGATTTAAAAAAATTGTTGAGTCACCCAAGATATAAGGTAAAAAATACATTACTATCATTAAAATAATAGCCAAAATAGCACTTTTTAAGATAAATTTTTTACCAAATATTTTATATCCAATTATTATCGCGAAAATATTATACAAAAACATAAAATAAATCATTATTTTATCCGATATAAAATAAGAATTATTTGTGAACAAATTACATAAACGTGCACTTGTTAACGCTAAACCATCAATTCCGCCTACATTTAATTTACTTCCTAAAGTAAATACAAATATAGTTATTGCTAAAATAATATCATTTACAATCAATATTAACCATTTATGAAGATTCTGTTGAGAAAATTTTTGATCTTTTTTCATATTGTTTGTATTCCTTTTTAGCAAAATATTTTTAGATAAATTTAAATTTTTAATATAAAACATTAATTTTTGCTTCTTAAAAAAGCATTAATAAAATCATCTAATTCGCCATCCATAATATCAATAATTTGAGAACTTTCGTAATTAGTACGATGATCTTTAACTTTTTGATAAGGATGAAAAATATAACTTCTAATTTGAGATCCCCAACCAATTTCTTTTTGATCTGATTTTAAATTGGCTTCTTGTTCTTTTTGTTTCTGTAAAGCTAATTGAAATAATTTGGTTTTTAAAATTTGCAAAGCTTTTTCTTTATTACGGATTTGACTTCTTTCATTTTGGCAATTAACTACAATACCAGTAGGCAAATGTGTAATTCGAACAGCTGAATCAGTAGTGTTTACATGTTGACCACCGGCTCCACTACTACGAAAAACATCTATTCTTAAATCTTGTTCTTGAATATCAACAGTAATTTCTTCATTAATTTCTGGTAAAACTTCGCAAGAAGCAAAAGATGTATGTCTTTTAAAATTAGCATCAAATGGAGATTTTCGCACTAAACGATGTATACCCCTTTCAGATTTAAAATATCCATATGCATAAATACCTTTAATTAAACAACTAACAGTTTTAATACCAGCTTCTTCTCCTGTTTGTAAATTCAAAATTTCTACTTGGAATTGTTTTTTTTGAGCATATTTTTTATACATTCTAAAAAGCATTTCACACCAATCTTGAGATTCCAAACCTCCAGCGCCAGAATGTAACATTAAAATAGCGTTATTTTCATCATAATTTTGATTTAATAAAACTTCAATTTCTAAATTTTTAATATCTTTTTGTAACTTTTTTAATTCTAAAATTAACCACGTTAAATTTTGTGTATCATTAAGTTCATAATTCGAAGATAATAAAGTTAAAGCTTGATGTTGTTTTTGTAAATTAGTAAAATTATTAATTTTATTTTGTAATTGACTAAATTTTCGAGTTACATGCGCAGCTTCTTGTTTATTATCCCAAAAATTTGGTTTTTCCATTAATAATTTAAAAGATTTCAATTGTTCTAACATTGTTTTGACATCTATTTTTTGTTCTAAATTGAATAGAATAGACTTTAAATTATTTAAAATTTGATGAAATTCATATTTTTCCATTATAAATAATAATCCCCTCTGGTAATTATTTTTTTAATTAATCCCAAGGTTTTTTAATATTTTTTTTAATTCTAATTTTATCTCGATTATTTAATTGTAATGATTCTATAGGATTTAAATCATCAAACAAATCTTCAAAAAAATTTGATTTCAAAACGATTTTGGTAATATCTTGAGAAATATTATCAATCATACGATTAAAAAACTTTTGTCCTTCTTGTTGGTAAACAGTTAAAGTGTTTTGTTGTCCATAACTTAAAAAATTAATACTTCTTCTTAATAAATCCATATCATTTATATGACGTTGAAAATTAATATCAATATTTTTTAATATAATTAATTTAATAATATTTAAATATTTTTGTATACCAACTGAGGTAAATTTATGTTTTTGTAAATCTACAATATCATAAGCTTTATTTAAAATAACTAATTCGATTTGAGAATAAGATAATTCTTTTTGATTATTATCTTTAAAATCTGCTTCTGTTAAAATATTTTTATCAAAAAAATTAATTTCAAAATAATTAATTAATTCAACTATAATAGCTTGTTTATCTAATTTTTGAAATTTTTCTTGTTTCATCAAATTTACAAAATTTTTAACTTTATTTTTTAAAGTTTTATTCATAATATTTCGCAAAATTTCTTCAACCTTATTAGAAGATAAAATTTCTTTACGTTGCTTATAAATAATATCTCTTTGTAACTGTAAAACAGAATCAAATTTTAAAACAAATTTACGATATTCAAAATTAGAAGATTCAATTTTTTTTTGTATATTAATGAATAAATTTGTTAAAAAACGTGAAGAAACTGCATTATTTTGTTGTTGTTTACTATATTGCAATAAAGTAACTAATTTCCTAACTTTATCAGAACCAAAACGTTTTATCAAATCATCTTCTGCAGATACAAAAAATTTAGTATAACCAGGATCACCTTGTCTACCGGCGCGTCCGCGAAGCTGATTGTCAATTCTTCGTACTTCATGCCTTTCTGTACCTAAAACAGCTAAACCACCTAACTCAGCTACACCTTCTGCTAAACGAATATCTGTACCTCGTCCAGCCATATTAGTAGCTATAGTAACAGCACTTTTGTGACCAGCTTTTGCAATTATTTCAGATTCTTTCAAATGATTTTTAGCATTTAAAACTTCATGAAATATTTTATTTTTTTTTAAATCTTTAGAAATTTGTTCTGAAACTTCCACACTTACGGTACCTATCAAAATAGGTTGTTTTTTGGAATGTCTTATTTTAACTTCTTCTATTAAAGCCTTCCATTTTTCCTTTAAAGTTAAAAAAACTAAATCCGGAGCATCTTCGCGAATCATTTTTTTATTAGTAGGGATTTGAATAACTTTCATATTATATATACTAATAAATTCTTTTTCTTCGGTTTTAGCTGTACCAGTCATACCAGATATTAATTTATAATTTCGAAATAAATTTTGATATGTAATCATCGCAGATGTTTCAGTTTCAGCTTTAATAATACAATTTTCTTTAGCCTCTAAAGCTTGATGTAAACCATCACTGAATTGTCGACCTATCAAAGCACGACCTGTAAATTGATCAATTATTACAATTTGATTATTTTGTACTAAATAATCTTTATTTCTTTCCATAATAAAACAAGCTTTTAAAGCATTTTTAATAAAATGTAATAGAAAAGAGTTTTGATTACTATATAAATTATTAATTTTAAAAAATAATTCTGCTTTTCGAATTCCTTCTTCATTTAATTCAATAGTTTTAAATTCTAAATCAATAACATAATGTTCCGATTTTAAACTTTTAGCAAAACGATCGGCATCTCTATAAAATTTAATACCAGATTTTACATTATTAGAAATAATCAAAGGAGTTCTAGCTTCATCAATTAAAATAGAATCAACTTCATCAATAATTACATAACCATATTCGCGAGTCATTAAAACATTATTAATATCAATTTCCATGTTATCTCTCAAATAATCAAATCCAATTTCACTATTAGTAGAATATAAAATATCACAACTATAAGCTATTTTTTTTTCTTGAATACTTTTATTTTTAAGATTTAGACCTACACTTAAACCTAAAAAACGAAAAATATCCCCAATAACACCTTCTGCTTCACGACGCGCTAAATATTCATTAACAGTCACAATATGAACACTATTACCTCCTAAGGCATTTAAATATGCTGGCATAACAGCTGTTAAAGTTTTACCTTCTCCAGTCTTCATTTCTGCAATATTACCTTTATGTAAAACTATAGCTCCTAATAATTGCACATAATAAGGAGTTATTTTAGCTACCCTTGTAGAAGCTTCTCGAGCTAAAGCAAAAGCTTCTACTAAAATATTATCCAAAGACATTCCTTCTTGTAATTTTTTTTTCAATTTCAGGGTTTCTTTAGGAAAATCTTCATCTTTTAATTGGGACATAATATGACTTAATTTATCAATTTTATCAGCAACTTTTTTAATTTTTTTCAAATATCTAGCAGAAGGATCATAAAAATTCTTTACAAAGTCTAATATTGTTTGTGCACATTTTAATATCATCAGATCATAAATCCTTTTTTTGTTAAAAATATTTTTTAATAATAAAAATTTTAATAAATTCAATAACTACCAAATAATCATTAACATTATTCAAATTAAAAATAAAATTTTAATTTATTATTTTTATTAAAAACATATAAAATATATATTTATTAAATTTTATATAAAAAAATTATAAGTTTTATCCTATTAATTATATCAAAACTACTAAAAAAAATATATTTTTGATGAATTATTTAGTAACAAAATCATTATCATTCCGAAAAAACATATTTTAAAAAAATAATGGTTAAATTTATTTCTTTTATTAATCAAATAATTAAACTAAATTTAATATTATTATTAATTAATAAATCAATTAAAAATATAATAATAAGTTGTTTTTCATAAATAAAAGAATCAAAATATCCTATATTAATTAATATAAATAAAAATAAAAGAGCGCTTTTGTATTTTGAAACAAAAAAGCACTCTTTAAAATTAATTTGTAATCATTGATAAAATAATTCTCTTAGTTAAAAAAATTAATTTTTACCTCTATTTTGATTAATTAAAACGTCTTTAATTTCTTTTAAAAGTTTAACTTGTTCATGTTCAATAGTCATTTTATTTTCATTTTGATTTTTTTTACCAAAATGTTTTGAAAAATAAGAAACAATTAAATATAAAATGAACGAAACAGATAAAAAATCAAAAACATTTTGTAAAAAGATTCCATAATTCAAATAAATATTATTTTTTAATTGCCATTTTAAAGTTTGTAAAGAAGAACCTGTATCGCTAAAAAGATAATTAATAGGGGGCATGATTATGTCAGTAGCTAGAGAACTAACTACTTTAGTAAATAATTGTCCTAATATAAAAGCAACTGCTAATTGAATAATATTACCTTTATTAATAAAATCCTGAAATCCTTTTTTAAATTCTTTAACTTTATTTAAATGAATGTTTTCAGATGACATTTTTAAACCCCTCTTTTTTTAATAAAATTTTTTTAAATACAAAAAAATAACAATATTCAATATATTGTATTATTCAAAGATGTTTAAAATTTACTAACTAAATATAAATATATTTTACAAAAACATTATTAATGAATATAAAAAATAAAAAACCTTTAATTTTAACTTCAAATTAGAAAAATTTATATATAGTGAAATATCCGGATATATTTTAAAATAAAAAAATCAATATGTCAAATAATAAGTCATTATTAAAATATAATTTAGCACAAAAATGAAAATAAAAATATAAAATATTTATAGAATAAAAAATATATTTTATAATTGACTGACAACATTCAATAATAAATTTTTTATTTGAATTTATGAAATTAATAAATAAGGAGATCAAATCATGGAAAATATTGAAATACAATTTACAGGTATCACATTATTTTTTATATTTTTATTTGTATTATTAACAATTTTATTATTTTACTTTTTTTATAAATGGGGTTATTCTTGCGGATTTAATAATAAGAGTATTTTTTTACCTTTAATTTTATCTTTTTTAACTGGATTTGGTGGAATTATTTTTGTATTTATAGGTTATCAAGTAGGAATTATCAAAAAAGATAAAAAAAAATAAAAAAATAGAAACTAGATATAAATAGATAAAAATAAAGATTTTATTGATCGATATATCAAAAAAATAAACTACAAAAAATTTAATTACAATTTAATAATCTATTAATAATTATCAAAATCAACTGCTTAGTTGATTTTTTAAATAAATAAAAATTACCTAAATTTTTAAAAAAATATTTTTAACTTAAAATTATTTATTTCACATATAAGCATTATAAAATATTAAATTAAATTAAATATATACCAGTAAATAATTAAATTAATATGGATAGATTATTTGCGTTTCAATAATTAGATTTATATTTCGATTATCTATTACAAATAGCCCCCATCTAAACCGGACAAGCAAGTTTCCAAGCATCCGGCTTGCCATAATTTATCCTTTTTA
>JAUZIB010000013.1:0-16665 GCA_032887715.1 Candidatus Phytoplasma australasiaticum | reverse complement strand
CAAACCCAATTTAATTAAACAACAATTTCAAACCGATCAACGTTAACCAAACTATAACTGATTTAACTTGTTTTAACTACCAAAAAAGGTTTATTGTGGATTTCAGTAATTTTAGATGGTTATCATCACCAAATTTGGAGTTTAAAAACGAGTTTAAACCCAATTTAAAATTAATTAAAACGACTTTTCAAGCGCTCCCTGAAATTAACTAAACCCTGTATTTGTTCATTCCAATCGTGGTGGAGGTTATAATAGTCGCTGGCGGCAACATCACTTATAACAAAAAGGTTTTTTAATCAATATGTCCCGACCTGGTTGTCCCAATGATAATGCCCCAATTGAATCTTGGTTTAGTAATTTAAAAGGTTAGTTGGTTTAAAGTCGTTATGACGACGCGCTGCACCTTATTTGCTATACAATGTTTTTTTAAGTAATTAACAATAAAAATACCAATTATTGGTTATTTTTATTTGTTTTTTCCCTCTTTTCAAATGCGTTGAATTTGTTGAATTTCTTTTTCTTTAGAGCATTTTTTTATATTTAAAAAAAGTTTAAAAAAATAACCCTCTTACTATATATTTAAGTACAAAATTAAAAAAAGTCGTGAACAAAATGAAAAAAAATATTTTTTTTAATTTTTTTGAGTTAAAATATGAACAAGTAAAAAAATAAAAAAGTTACAAACAAAAATGGCGAATCGCAGAGAAATTGAATTATTACAATATGCTTTAATATCAAAGGTCACATTATTAAACAAGATAATACTTGTCAAAAAAATAATTAAATGATATATAAAAAAACTATAACTAAATATTTATAGACTCAAAAAATATTATAATTATTAATAAAAATGATTAAAATTATTATAAAAAATATAATAAAAAAACTTTAAAAATTAAACAAAAGATTCAAAATAAAAATTTATCTTTATTTTTTATAAAATTTTTACGTAGAATAAATAATGATAGGATATGATTTTTTTGTGATAGACAAAAAACATAATTATTTATTATACATTATTTATATATTGTAAATATACTTAATAAAAAAAAGCAATTTTTATTTTTTTCACAAAATAATAATTTATGAAATTAAGATATTTTTGCTTTATAATTAATTTTTTTTCACGTACAATTTTTGATTATAAAAAAAAGTTTAAAAGTTTGAATTTTTTTGCATTTTTGTATTAAAAGAAATATATATTGTTAATAAAATAATTACAAAATAGAATTTAAACGAAAATAAATAAAAATATTTTATTTAATTAACATAAAATAATTAATAAATTCAATCTCTTTTAATAAATTTTAGTTTTTTAAATATACAATAAATTAAAAAAAATTATTTCCAATAAGGATACCAAAAAATGAAAAAAAATATTCGCCTCAAACCCTTTGTGAAATGGGCTGGAGGTAAAAGCCAATTATTAGATTTTTTAAAAATTATTATAAATTTCGAATATGATACATATTTTGAACCTTTTTTAGGTGGTGGGAGTCTTTTTTTAGATTTATTACCGCAAAAAGCTGTTTTATCCGATATTAACCAAGAATTAATAATTTCTTGGCAAACCCTAAAAAATAATGATTCAGAGGTGCTTAGCTTACTAAGTGATTATGTAACAAAATTAAATCACCAAAAAAAAGAATTTTATTATAATTTACGTAGTCAAGATCCATTTTTATTAAATGATGTGCAAAAAACTGCTCGTTTTATTTTTCTTAATAAAACTTGTTTTAATGGTCTTTATCGTGTTAATTCTAAAAATCAATTTAATACTCCGTTTAATGGAAAAGAAAATATTAATTTATCTAATATTATCAACGAAAGTAATTTACAAAAGATAATTACTTTTTTAAAAGATTCTAAAAATAAAATTTCTTTTTTTTATAATGATTATAAAAAAATTATCACAAAAGCTAAAAAAAATGATTTCATTTTTTGCGATCCTCCTTATGATTCTGATACCAAAACTTTTAATAGTTACCACATTAAAGCATTTGATAAAGAACATCAAAAAGAATTATGTGAATATTTACAAGATGCTCATGTCAGAGGAGCAAAATGGATATTAACTAATCATGATACTACTTTAATTAATTTTTTATATCGAGATTTTCATATCCTTAAAATTCCTGTTGATCGGTTTATTAATTCTCAAAGTGATAATCGTAAAAATAACACTTACGAAACAATTATTACTAATTTCAAATTAACACAAGAGCAGAAAAAAAAAATAGATCATTTATTGTTTTTAAAAGAATTAAAAAACACTTCTTATTGTTTAAAAGATTATGTTTCTTGGAAAAAAAATTATCGATTTTATAAAAAAAAATAAAATAATTATCCAAAAATTTAATTTTCTTTTTTCTGATAATGAAGAAGAATTTTTTAAAAAATTCGATTTACTTTATCAAGAAAATTTATCGATTTTTGAATTTTTACCAATTTTAATAGCTAATAATTATTTTCTTAAAAAAGAAAAATTTATTTTTTTAAATAATAATAATCAAGAAATTATTTATGACTATCAAAATAAAGATATTGTTATTAATTTTATAAAAGAATCACATTTTTTATCAAAATTTTTTTTAATTCAAATTATAATTCAAATATTGAGAGTTATTTTTTAGGTCTTTTAATAGGTTTAGATTCAAATTCTAGAAAAAATAAATCAGGAATTTTTTTATCTCAAATGGTAGAAAATATTTTAAAAAATAATAAAATCGTTTTTTTCAAAGGAAGTTTATTTAAAAGATATTTTGAAAGATGCAGAATTAATCGAAACAAAATTGAGAACGTACCCACATATTTTTTTATTTTTTAAAAAAATAAAAATAAAGCTTTTCTTTTCATATTATGCCTTTATCAAACTAAATTAGAAAAGATAAGAATAAGAACTCTTTTTTTATTTCTTTTAAAAATAAAAAAGATCAACTTTCTTAGTTGATCTTTTATCATAATTAACAAATTATTAATTGTAATACTTTTGGGGTGCAGTGTGATTTGCTTATTTAGTTTAGATGGGGGCTATTTTTGTACTATTTATAATAGATATCGGAAAACAAATTCCGAGATCGAAACGCAAATATTCTATCTATACAAATAAATTTTAATTAAAATTTATTTGTAATAAATATTATTTTTTAAATGAAAATTTAAGTGAATAATTATATAATTAATAGTAAGCATTTATAATATAATTTATGAATTAAATTAATGTTTTAAATTTTACTTCATACAATAAAAATAATTAAATTCATAACTAGAAAGAACATTAACTAAATGTATTTAAAAAAAATTTTTTCAAAAAAATTTATAATTATTATTATTATTTTTACTTTAGGATTAATTATTTTAATGATTAATAATCAATTTAATGATAAAAAATCATTATTTTATTATGAAGATTCTCAAAATTATCATAATAATCAAAATTATCATAATAATCAAGAATTAACAAGTTATAGCATAAATAAAATTAAAATCACTTCAGCACGATTTAATGATATAAAAGATTATATTTTGGAAAATACTAATAATATTCCTGATGATCTAATGTCAAGAGAAATATACGAAATAATTTCAATTCGTAGTAAACATAAACAAAATTTTCAATTTTTAAAAGATCAAAAATCTTATATTGATAAAAATCAAGCAGAACTGAATAAAAAAGAAGCTGAATATTCTGATGTTTATTATAAATTTAGAACTTTAAAAGAGCGTTGTGAAGCGTTAGAAACAAAAATATATAGTCAAGCGTTACAAATAAATAAATTGAAACCAAATTCTAAATTGGAATCTTTTTTAAATGAGAATAACAATAATAATGACTTTTTTAAATATAGTACAATGCTAGCTCATAATTCTTCTTATATGAATGATAAATTAAAACAAAAACTTTTACACAAAGAAAAAATTAAATCCGAATGGATATGGTTAAATGAGGATAATTACCCTGACAAATCTGAAAAAATAGATTTAATCCAAAACGATATATTATTATTTGTTAATGAAATATCACTTATTAAACCGAAAATTGTTAAATTAGAACAAGATTTGTTTAAACAAAGATTATTTTTGAATTATCAAAAAGAAAGTCAACGAAAAACAATCGGATATTATGAAGAAGAAAAACAAAAATATCAACAAATAATTATCTCGAATCTTAAATGTTTATATGACATTACTTAATTATAAAAAATAGTTTCGATATACTAATATAAAAAATTTTTCTGTTTGATATCCATTAAAATTTTTAAAAGCGAATTGCAATGAAGTAGTTAGTCAAAAAGATTTCGCTACTTAATGGTTTGATGGATAAGTTTGAAAAGGTCTAAGAAGATAAGCAGATGTAATAAACTAACTTGTCTCATAAATTACTATAAGTGAGTAGTCCTTAGTCTATCAATATATAATCTATTATCGGATAGTTTATCAAGCAAAAAAACTAGGGATATCACACTGCACCCCAAAAGTATTACAATTAATAATTTGTTAATTATGATAAAAGATCAACTAAGAAAGTTGATCTTTTTTATTTTTAAAAGAAATAAAAAAAGAGTTCTTATTCTTATCTTTTCTAATTTAGTTTGATAAAGGCATAATATGAAAAGAAAAGCTTTATTTTTATTTTTTTAAAAAATAAAAAAATATGCGGGTACGTTCTCAATTAATTGAACTTCATTATCCATTGATTCATAAAATAGTTCAAAAATTTAAATATTATCTTCGCGTTTTAAATTTAATATTATCCTCGCGTTTTAACTAAAGAAGATTTATTCTAAGAAAAAGTGTGAGGTGTTCATTAAAACTCTAGATCATTATCAAGATTTAGGTTATAATTTCCTCGCTTGCTCGATCGCATATTCAAAAAACGATCGTCGAAACTATCCGTAAAATTAATTGTTCAGCTGTGATCAGTTTTCAAGAAAATGCTTATTATCCTTTACTCGGCGAAGGTTATTAATTTCTTCTGTTAGTTTTTTAATATTTTTTTGTAATAACGCTTTTATCTTTTTATTTTCCATTTTATTTGACTTGGTCTGTTCTTTTTTTGTTTTATTTCTTCTCGCAATGACATTTCCTGTTTTAAAACTCTAGTTTTTTCCTTTTGGGGTGTAGTGCGTTTCACTGCGTTTTCGGTTTGTTTCGTCATTATCTAAGACAATTATGAATTTGATATTTGCTTTTTTGATAATTTCTAGTTGGGATGAGGAAAGAAATTGGGTAACACAAATAAAACCAACTACATTTTAATCCCATTTTGTCAACAACTAATCACATCAAAAAAACCTTCATGAATAATGATCGTGTTTGTTGGTTGGATAAAAAGTAAGATTTCCCAAAACCGATAACTGAAATAAAACGTCGAGGTTTAACTAAAATTAGTTAAGGCTTAATATTAGAGCGAAAGTAAGCAACAGTGCGAAAATGGTTTTGATAAAAGTGAAAAATTTGTTACTTACCATTAGTAATGAGGGTGATGAATAATAAGCATTTTCTCAAAAACCAATCACAAAGAAACAAGTGATTTTATGAATGATTTTGGTAATCGCTTTTTTAAGCAATTTTGAGAGCATAAGCGAGAAAATAATAACCTAAATCTTGATAATGATCTAGAGTTTTAATGAACACCCCACACTTTTTTGAAATAAATCTTCTTTAGTTAAAAAGCAAGAATAATATTAAATAATCTCATTATTTTATTTTATGCACTAAAAGGATATAGAGTTCAATTAATCGATAACGTACCTTATATTTTTTTATTTTTTAAAAAAAATAAAAATAAAGCTTTTCTGTCCATATTATTTCTTTGCACCATAAATTACAAAAAATAAGATTAAGATCTCTTTTTTATTTCTTCTTTTTTATTTTTTCTAAAAAACAAAACAAGATCAACTAAGAAAGTTGATCTTGATCATAATTAAGTAGATTATTAATTTTAAATACTTTTGGAGCGCAGTGAGTTAGGTTACATAAATATAATGATTTGCAATAAAATTATTTATTTTTTTCAATAAAATATTTATTTACTAAATAAAATCAAATTAAGAAATTAATATTGTTTAGGATTTTTTATTGTCATTTATTAATTATTATTTAAAGTTTTTAATTAATAATAAGTAAAATAAAATATTTATTACACATAAAATAATCATGAAGTAAATTCGACTATATTGTTGGAATAATAATTTCCATATTTGATTATTAATCAAATAAATATTTTTTAAATATTGTTTAATTAAGTTAATGATTTTTTTAGATAAAGTTAATTGTTGTTCAGGTATTTTATTTATTTTATTATATAGATATGTTTTTTTTTCAACATTTTTTGGTAGAATATATTTTTGTTTTGTTACGTGAGATTCAGCATTTTTTTTAACTTTATTTAAATCCAAGATAGTTTGATATCTAGTTGTGATGATTTGTTCCCGATCCCCGATCACTTGATTTTTAGTAGTTTTTCGATCAGTTTTGTCTTTATTTAAATCCGTGATAGTTTGATCTTGCTTTGCGACCTTTTTATTTAAATCAGTTTTGTCTTGATTTAAATCTGTAATAGTTTGATCTTGCTTTGCGACCTTTTGATTTAAATCCGTGATAATTTGAGTTCGACTTGCGATCACTCGATCTTTAGTAGTTTCTAAATCAGTTTTGTCTTTATTTAACTGCTTAATGCGTTGATTTAAATCCGTGATAGTTTGAGTTCGCCTTGCGATCACTCGATCTTTAGTAGTTTCTAAATCAGTTTTGTCTTTATTTAACTGCTTAATGTCTTGATTTAAATCCGTAATAGTTTGATCTTGCTCTGCGACCTTTTTATTTAAATTAGTTTTATCTTGATTTAAATCCGTGATAGTTTGATCTTGCTTTGCGACCTTTTGATTTAAATCAGTTTTGTCTTGATTTAAATCCGTGATAATTTGATCTCGCTCTGAAACCTTTTGATTTAAATCCGTGATAATTTGAGTTCGACTTGCGATCACTCGATCTTTATTGTCTAAGTCTTCAGTTGCCTTATTTTTTGCGTCTATTAAGTCTTGTTTTTTCTCATTTAATTTTTGTTTCGTTTTATCAAGCAATTTCTTTGTAATTACTAATTCCTCTTGTTTTTCTTTTAAATCTATGAGGACTTTATCTTGTAATTGTTTTATATGTTGTTTTAATTGCGTTAAATTATTAATTGCACTATCTAATTGAATTCTTATAAAAGAAATATACAATGGATCATTTAGAAGTTGATCCATTTCATTTATGTGCGTTTCGAAAGTCGTTGAATCAAGATAGTAAATTTGTGGAAAAATTTGTCTATTTAAGACTATATCACATAACTTTAATAATGATTTTTTGTTTTCATATTCTTGACACAATGATGTTTGAAGATGTTGAATTATTTCAGATTCCGTCTTGTAGGAATGTTTATTAAAAATATGTTGTAGATAAACATCTTCATTTGAAATATATCTTTGAGTGTGAGGCAATATTGGTAATGCTTTTGTTGTATTGAATCATAATATTTAGCTAATTGGTTTCTTTGTCGAAATTGATTTGCTATTTTTTCTTTTAAAATCAAAATCATTTCTTGTGAAGAAATTTTAGGATTTATTAACAATATCTTTTGTTCCTCGCTATTTATCTAATCATTAGCATTCATCAAATCATTTTCGGGTAATTGTAATTTCTGATCATCTTTAAGTTGTTCGTTTAATATAGTTGTTCTATATTTTGTTTCTTCTAAAACTGTTTTTAGAAACATAACATAAAATAATATATCTGGCATTTCTTTATTTTTTAAAGTTGTTTTTAGATTTAAATTTAAAGAATTAGCACTAATTATTTTATGATTTAATCGATTTTTTAACAATAAAACATATTCTTGAAAATATTGTTTATTTAATTTATATTCTGATAATAATCTTCGCGAAAGAGTTATGATTGTTTCTTCTTCTGAAAGTGTAGGTTTTGTATCAAGTATTCTTTGCATATCTTCTGGTCCATATTGATACTTTCTAAAATAAGATAAATCTAGATCAACTGTTAGATGCGCATCTTCTTGTGATAATGCGTAAGATTTTTTTATTTGATGACTTTCTTGAAATTGATTCAATAATCTTTCTTTTAAAATTAAAATTATTTCTTTTGAAGAGAGATTTGGATTTATTGAAATTAACTTTTTTTCATCATCAGATAATTTATTTATATCACCTGAGGGATATAATACATCCATTATATTAATTTTTAATTTTTCCAAATTATTTATTTGTTTATTAGAAGAAAATAATTTAGTTTTTTTAATATTATTATTTAATTGAAAAAATATTATTAAAAAAAGATTTAATGATAAAAATACAATAAAAACTGCAATTAATAATTTAATAATTTTATGTTTTAGGTATTTTTCAAACATTAATAAGCAAACCTTTTTCCGTTAATTTATCTAAATTTTATTAATCTTTTTTAATTAAAATGCTTTTCGGAATTATTAAAAAAATTAAATACAAGAAAATAAATATATTTATATACAGAAAAATTAATTTTTATTAAATTTACTAAAAAATAATTTTATATAATTATTATGTTTGAAATTGATTTACCAAATTAATTTTTTTAAAAAAATTTATCTATTATGTATCACCATTTTAAATAAAAAAATGTTAAAAAAAATAATTATAAAATTAACAAATATTTTAAAAAAAATTAAATTGTTTAAATAATAGATTATTAAAAATAAGAAATAAAAAATAAAAAATATTGAATCAATAGATAATTTAATTTATCTATACTTAATATTTATTTATTAAAAACCGATTAAATTAAAATTTAATTAGAATGAAAATATAATTAATTATACATAAAAGAAGTATATTGAGTTTATAAATACTAAATTAATTTTTAATTTAATAAAACGTAACTAATTCTACCAAATATTAATATTTTCATCAACATTAAAAAAATAATAAAATCCAAAATAATTCCTTTAATTAAATAAAAATTAAAATATGATTTACAAAAAAATTATATATAAATTAATTTTAATTAATTTTTATGTATTACCATTTTATAAATCTCATCCTGAAAATATCAATTCATATTAAAAAATTAAAAATAAAACTTTTTTTAATATTATTCATTTCCAAAACAAATTCTTAAAGTTAAGAAAAATATCGTTTTAATTTGATTAAAAAGCAAAAAAAGACGAACTTAATAGTTAGTCTTAAAGAATTTTTAAAAATCAAAAAGTTATCTAAAGTTTTATAGTTGTCTAAAATTTTGGAACACTTCCTTTTAATACTTTTGCAGTGTTATCCGAAACATAAAATCTTATCAGAATATTTATAAATTAACATATTTATTAATTGCTTAACTACACATATCACGATTAATAATTTGTTGATTTATCATTTCGAGATTATTTGATTCAATTTCTATTCTACGGTTAATTTCATTCATCATATTTAAACGTGTTAAAGAATCTAAATTTATATTATAAAAAACATTAGTTAATTCTATAATTAAAATGTCTATTTCTTCTTCAAGTTGATGTTTTCTTGCATTTAAATCTATTCCAGGAAAAGCATATAATTTTTTATTATTTTCATTATTATTGTAAAAAAATAATAATCCTACAAAAACAAATAAACAAATACTTATTATTTGAACTTGATTTGATAATTTAAACATCAATTAAATCTCCTTTAATTATTTATAATCATTTTTTTTGGAACTTTCTGGTTGATCAATTGAAGGAGTATGAGAATAGTTTTTGTTTAAATGCAAATATTGAATATTATCATTTGATGAATTATTTTCATAATTCTCTATTGTAGAAATAATATTTCGTTGAGAACTTTCAGGTTGATCATTACGAGCAGTTAATAATGAATTATTTTTTTTCTTTTTATTATATTTGTTGATTGCCGTGGTAATAAGATTTGTTTTAAAAGAATGATAATTACACTTATTATTATATGTAAGTCAAACATGATCTAAATATCGAATTATCTCACCGATAATCAATTCTAATCTAAGAACATTTCTTTGGAAGAAACGATAATAAATTAAAATAGTTCTCAAGTCGAGTTACGACGAAGTCAGTTGGTCAAAAGATATCGACATCTAATAGTTCTATAAATAAATCAGAACAAATAAAAAAGCAAAGTAAAAATGTAAAACATTCATAACATATTTTACAAAATACTGTAATCAGACAGTTATAATTCTACCAATATAACTTACAAGCGTTAGGTAGTTTATTAATTAAATAAAAAAACCAAGAATTCCCCTTGTTATTAAAGGGACTGCTCCCTTTGAATAATCAAAACTAATATTTAAAATAATTTAGAGCATAAAAAAGATATATCTTACAAAAAAAACTAAAAAAATAATTGAGAGAATAAAATGCATTATACCGCACTAACCTTTTTTATAAATGTTTTTATATCATTTTATTTTATTTTTTTAAATTTATTGTTTTTTATTTTAATATCATTATTGGAAGTCTTCAATTTTTAGAAATATTTATTAATTTTTATATAGAATAAAATGATAAGAAATTGTTATCATATCAAATATAAAAAGTAACTTATATTTTCTATCTTCAATCATCAATCTTATTAATTTACATTGAATCAATCAATCAAATATTTTTTTAATTAAACTTAACATAATATAAAAAATTTCCATAAATTAAATAATTAAAAATTTACCATTACATTTTTTTAAAATATTAAAAAAATAAAGTCATTATTTTAATGATTTTCGAATAAAAATCATTTTTAAAAAAGATAATCAATATTATAATTATTGAATTTTTTGATATTAATCCTTTTAAAATAACTTTTTTACTTTAATTTATTCAAATATATTTGAAAAATTATCATTAACTTAACTTAATTATAGAAAAATAATGTATAATATTTAATTAGAAAAGAAACGATTATTATATTTTAATAGCATTTTATTAAATAATTATTGATAATAATTTACTATTATTGATGCTTAAAAATAATTGTGTAATAAATTAAATTTTTTTCAAATTTAAAAAAATATTTTCATTTTTTTACACAACAATATTTTTTTAATTTATTATTCATAGAAATTAATAAATTTAAAATGAATATATAAATCTTTATTTTAACAAATCAAATTCTAATAAATAACATTTAGTATCAAATAATATAATATGTTTTTTTTGTAAATAATTTTTTTATTTAAGGAGTTTTTTTATGTTATTATTCATTGATAATTCAAGATATATACCTTTATTATTAGTGATTATAGCTATTATAATTATTATTATAAATTTTTTCAGAAAAAGAGAAATTTTTAATAAATGTTATATAATCAAAAAAGAAATTGATAAAATTGCTGTATTTTTATCTCAAATGACACCAGAACAAAAACAAAAATCAAAATATTCTGAATGGGCTTTAATTATAAATGATAAGTCTTCTGAAATACAAAAATATTTACTTAGTCACACAAATAATGCATTCGAGATATTAGCAAAAATAATAGTTTTAAGTAATTTACCTGTTATTTCTGATTCTATAAATCAAGTAATATGGAAAATTTTTGCTTTTTCAGTATTTTTTATAATTCCTTGTATTTTTGAAATTATTAATCATTTTGTAATTATTAAGTATCATAAAAAATTTCAAAAATCATATTCATTAATAAAAGAAATTAGTGAAGATATCAAAAATCAACAAGATTCACAAAATATTAAATAAAAATAGTAATGTTTATACGAAATTAAAAAGATTTAAATATTTTAGTGAAAATTTAATTAAAAAACTTTTGCCATTAACAATATTTTTTATTTTTATGCAATATTTTTTTAAGACTAACTAGAAAGTTAGTCTTTTTTAATTTTGATAATAAATTTTATTTTTAAAATTAGAAATTAAATTATAACCTTTTTAAAAAAATTATCATTATTCCATTATTATTGTTCTGATAAATAAAAAATAATATTTATTATTTTTCACCTATAAAACTAAAAAGTTGTTGAAAAAAATAAAATTTTTTATGCTATTATTTAATAAAATTGTTTAATTTAACCAATCATCAGTACATTTAACACCGACAGACTAAGAACGAATTCTTTAAAGAAAACCATAATAAATTATAGTAGTTCTTAAAAGCAGGTTGCGATGCAGTAGTTAGTCAAGATGATACCGCCACCGAATGATTCTAAGTATAAACCAAAAAAGGCTTCATAAACTCTGAAAAGATGTAATATTAAATCTGATGCGCAAACTCCTGGAAACTAAGTAGTTCAGAGTCTATTAATATTTTTAATGAGTATTTTGGATATTTTATCAATTAACATGGATAAACGTCTTTCCGAAAAGAAGATATTAACCACTTTTATAGATAAAAAGCAGTTAGTCATTTATTGTTTATTCCACGAAATCAAGGAAAAGTAGTTAGTGCATATACACCAACAAATGTTTCTAATCAAGAAATGAAACTTTAGCGAATATTAAATATTATTCAAAATCGTTATTTAAAAACTAAAGGCTTAAATCAGAACTTAAAAAAAATAACCGTATAGAAAACATTTTTCTATGCATTTAATACTAATTATATTCAACAAACACTATGGAACAAGCATCATTAATATTATTTAAGGTATAATCGTAAAAGATAAGTTAATGATATTAATATATCTAAAAAACGATAATAATCAATGATTAACCAATGATGACACCAAATTAGTCCTCGCAAGGAAGTAATTTATGGCAAACCAGATGTCGGGAAACTTGCTTGTTCGGTTTAAAAGGAGTACTGTTTATAAAATAGCAATCAGAAGGAATTAAACCTAATATGGAAATGTAAATATTCTATCTATATTTATAAAATTTTCAGTTATTTTACCTTAAAATATTCATGTTATAATGGGCAAAATATTAGATATGATCTTATTTATAAAATAAAAAACCCCTTTTTAAACAATTAGGTTCTAAATAAATATAAATTAATGTGTGTTTTGTTTGATAAAAAAGATATATAAATCCAAACAATAATATTTATTATTTATAAGATTTAAAACTAAATGAGCAATAGAGCTTCGAATATGTATATTTTTTTACCTTAAAAATAAATTTTGTTTAAGATCCAAATGATAGAATATACAGGATCTAATATTTAATAAATTAAAACTGGACTTTAAAACAAAAGCAAATAAAAGAGATAAACGAATCATTCAATTATTAATTAAAAGAATAAAAAAAATTTTCTAATCGAGAAAATGATTTGAAATTAAAAATATCATTTTTATTAAATGATAAAAAATCATTTGAAATTGAAATCATTAATTTAAAAAATTATTTGCCAAAAAAGATAGAATTTAAAGAAAAAATGGATCGTTAATTATAATATTATTAATATTATTATAAAGATAGACGATAATATTAATAAATTATAAATTAATAATAAAATATTTCCGGAAAATTATCTATAAAAACTAATAAAATAAGTTTTAAAAGTTGATTTTATTAGTTTAATATATAATTTATATATTTATCACAAACAATAATATAATAAATTAAAATAGTAATTATATTAAATTTAATTTCTAAATATAAAGATAAAATAAATAAAATAATGTTATTTTATGAAATAAAATTTTTTAAATTTTAAATATTATAATATGCAACTTAATAATATTTTTTTAGATAATAAATACAATGGTGATTACGCCACTTATTGGATATAAAAATGATTTTTAATATATTGAATATTATATTTAATTTCGTCAGAATGATTTTTTTCTATTTCATCAATTGTTTTGGAAAATCTTTTTTGATTTTCTTTTTCCTTTTCAATTTCTTTATAAAAATATTCTTTTTGTTCCTTTATTTGTGTTTGTTTTAGTTGTAATTTGTGATTTTTTTTGTCAATATCATATTTTTGTATTTGTTGATGTATATTTGGTATATTATTATTTTTATGCAATTGGCGTTGCTTAGATTTATTTTCAGATGTAGTTAATTGTTGACATTCATCTTCTATTATTTGCAAATCAAGAAGAGAATTTATTTTTTTTTGTAAATTATTTATTTTTATTTGGCTGTCATCAAACCATTTTTGCCACTTATATATTAAATCTTGTTTTTGTTTTATTTTCGTTTTAATATTAAATTTTGTTTTTTCATGTTGAATAAAAACTTGATCTTTAAGTGGTAAAAAAGATATTTCAGAAATATTATCACAATCAAAATTTAAAAAATAATTTTTAATTTTTTCCCATTGATAAATGTTAATATTAGTTTTATGATTATTTCCTACTTGAGAATTAAATTCTTGTATTGATGATTGTATTTCTGAATCCATATTTTTTGCAAAATTTGAATTTGATATTTCTTGAAAATAAATATCATTGTTATTTTTGTAATTAATATTTGTACTAATATAAAAATTTTTATCTTTTTGTTGTTGCATATCAAAGTCTTGTATTGGCGCCAATGCTTTAGAATTTATTTCTTCTGATAAATTTGAATTAGAAACTTCTTGAAAAGAAATATCAGTTTTATAATCATTATTAATTTTTGTTTTTTTAATATACATAAAAATTATTATAATTACTAAAAATATAATACTTAAAATTAAAAAATGTTTTTTACGCAAATTTATCATAATATTATTGGATTGTTTTCTTTCTAAAAAATAATAAAAAAACAAATACAAATTATTTTTTATTATTTTATAATCGCAATCTAAGTATTATACATTGATTTTTTTTATATTTGATTCAAAAAATCATTTTTTATTTTTGTATTAAAAAATAAAATAGATTTATTAAAATTTTAAAAATAAAAAATTATATTTAAAACTTTAAATTTTTATAAAAATTTTGATAAAAAATATAAATGATGTATCCTAAAAATATTTGAAATACATAAATATAAAATTTAGATTAATATGTTTTTATTGAATATTATTTTTTAAAATTGTATAATAATAGTATGTTACAAATTTTCATATTTTTGATAAAAAAACAATATTATCAAAAAAACTGTTAAATGCACAAATCAATCTTATTTTTTCAAAAAAATATTATTAAATAACTATATCAGTATTAATTAAGATTTTAATACAATATAAAAAATTAGTTTTTTATATAACTACTCCCTATTAATCATTCCTCAACTGAGGAATAAAACAAAATAAAAGGAGTTTAAGAATTAATGTTTAAATGTAAAAATCAAACTAAAATTATACAAATTTGTGTATTAATTTTATTAGGAATTTTATTAATTAATGTTAATAATCATTCTGTTATGGCAACCAATTTCAATACTAAAGATAAAGAAATTATAAATCATGAAATTAATGATCAAGAAGAATTAAATAAAAATCTTCGATTATTAAATAATATAAAACAAAATATTTTTAATATATTGATTCAAATGTCATCAATGGCTCTATTAACAACAAATAATAATGATTTTATTGAACAACAAATAGAAGAATTTTTTGAACATTCGAAACAAAAATACCCTCATTTAATTGAAAAAAATATTAGAACAGTAGCTAAATGGGTATTTTTAAACGGAGATACAGAAGATCAAAACAAGATTTATAATATATTAATAAAAATATTATTCATTACATTGGATAACAGCTAATAAAATTAACCTTATATGAGAAGTTAAAGAAATTTCAATAATCACATTATCCCACTAATAACTATTTCTTAATCATAAGATAGGATCGAAATAATAATTAAAATAACAACAAACACACGTAAACAGCGCGATGAAACGAAATATCTAATTAATAAGTCGACACCAGATCAGTAGATAAAAATAAAGAAGGTTGAAATCTCTAAATAGTTAAGTAGTGTGGTAATAAAACATCTCTGGTAAAATTAGGTTTTGAATATTGATATTATTTTTAAAACTAGATTATACCTTAAAAGCATTATAATTAAATCTAAGTTAATGATAATCCGGATCAACTGAAAAGTTGATTTTTGTTTTTTAACACAAATGAACAAAAATATTGTTTAATCTAAAATATTAATTTAAAAGAAATTTATACATAATTCTTTTGTATATCGTATTTTATATTTTTATTAAATAAATAAAACTACTTGAAATTATTATTATTTTTTTAATAATTGACGCAAATATTAATATTTGGTAAAATTAATCTACATGTTATTAAATTAAAAATTAATTTAGTATTTATAAACTTATTAATATACTATTTATAATCATATTTTTTTAATTAAATTTTAATTTAAATCGGTTTTTTAATTAAATTATTAATAGACGAATTATCAATTATCTATATTAGTTAGATAATTTTATTTTTTTATTTCTTAATTTACATGATCTATTATTTTAAAAAAATTTTTTAATTATTTTTAAAATATTTGTTAATTTATAATTATTATATGTTTGGACATTTTTTATTTGCAAACGTAATTTATAATAAATAAATATTTTTAAAAAAAATTTAATTTGGTAAATTAATTTCAAACGTAATAATTATATTAAAAATATTTTTTATTTAATTTTATAAAAAATTATTTTTACTGTATATAAATATATTTTATATTTATTATTTTTTATTTAATTTTTTTAATAATTTGAAAGTATTTTAATTAAACACAATTAATAAAAAAAATTAAGATAAATTAACGGAAAA
>JAUZIB010000012.1:0-17542 GCA_032887715.1 Candidatus Phytoplasma australasiaticum | reverse complement strand
CGGAAGAGAGTAAATTATGGAAAGCCGGATGCTCGGAAACTTGCTTGTCCGGTTTGGACGGGGGCTGATTGTAAATAAAACAGCAAGGATAAATCGCTGAATAAAACGCAATTAATCTATCCGTATTCAGAATATAACTATATTATAATTAAAAATTAAATAATTATTAAACTTGGAAATGAATTTTATAAAATACATATATTATTAACCTTTTGGTCGACTATATTTTCGATAATTGTCATATATTTTTAATTTAAATTTTTTTAAAAATTGGGTTTTATTTTATAACGAATTTATTTATATTAGATATTTTTATAAAAAAATTATTAAAATTGTTTTTTATTTTTATTAAATCATAATTATTTAAATGATTAGAAATATTTGGAAATGGTTAAAATTAATCTAGGATAAATATTTTTTATTTTTTTTATTAGTAATGAAAGAATTTGTTTTTTATAATTACTATTTTTAATATATTAGTTATCTTAAATGTTAGAGTTTATATTTAAAATTAATGAAATTTATAAAAATGGTTTAATTATAACCAAAAAATTTTGGGCTTACATATTCGGAGATGATAATCTAAATTGAAAATTTTATTAAAAAAATTATTTTTATATAAAAATAATTTCAAAATCATAGATATTATTTTAAATAATTTTTAATTTGCATAAATTATAAGCTATTTACATTTTGTTTTTTAAAATTAAATTTGTAATAAATTTTGTAATAAATATTATTATTTTTTATACTGCATTTTTTTTATTATTAATAAAATTATTTTTAATATAATTAAAAAATACAAATCTAATAAATTTTTATATATAAATTGTTATTAGTTGAAAATTAAAGAAATTCAGATATTTTCTATACTTAAAATTAAAAGATAAAAAGACATGATAACGTGATAAAATAAGTTAGTAATAATTTGTTTAAACTAGTGATAGTTAAGATATTGAGAGTTATGATTACTGAAAATTTATTTGTAAATTTTATTTTTAGTTTAAAAACTACAATTATAAAGATAAATTTTATCACTATTATTTTATCTTGAATTTATTATGATTATGATTAGTTTTAATTTATTATATTGAAGAATTTATTGAAAGAGATATGTTATTGTGTATGCTTAAAAATAAAACTATTAAGAATATTTACGAAAAATATTCATTTTATTTAAAAAAAAAATTTCTATTAATGGTTGGATAAAAAATTGTCGTTTTCAAAAAAAAATTTTTTTTATTGATGTTAATGATGGCACTTTTATTGAAGATTTGCAGATTATTTGTAAAGATAATGATTTTATTTGTTTGAAAAAAATTAAAAATAAACTTAACATTGGAGCCTCTGTTTATGTAGAAGGAACTTTGATGCCTTTAAAAGATGTTTCTTCTAAAAATTTTGAACTAGTTGCTTCTTGTGTTGTTGTTTTAGGTTTTAGTTCTATAAAATATCCTATTCAACCAAAACCGCATTCTAAAGCTTTTTTAAGACAATTGCCTCATTTACGATTGAGAACAAAACTTTTCGGAGCTGTTTTTAGATTGCGTAATACTTTAACTTGTGCTATACATAATTTTTTTCAAAACAAAGGTTTTATTAATATACACACCCCTATTATCACTACTAATGATGGCGAAGGAGCTGGTTCTTTATTTCAAGTAACGAGTTTTGATCTTCAAAATGTATCAAATCAAAAAAAATTTGATTTTAAAAAAGATTTTTTTGGAAAACCTGTTTTTTTAGCTGTAACGGGACAATTAGAAGCTGAAGCTTTTGCAACAGCTTTAAATAAAGTTTATACTTTTTCTCCTACTTTTAGAGCAGAAAAATCTAATACTTCTCGTCATATTTCGGAGTTTTGGATGATTGAAGCAGAAATGGCGTTTTGTGATTTATCATATAATATTACTTTAGTTCAACAAATGTTGCAATATGTTATTAAGTTTTGTTTGCAAAAAAATAAATTTGATTTAGATTTTTTTGAAAAAAACATTGATCCCGGTTTAATTAGTCGATTGAATTATGTTGTTAATCTTAAAGAGTTTCCTCGAATCACTTATGAAGAAGCTATGAATATTCTTAATAAAAGTTCGTATGATTTCGAACAAAAACCTATTTATGGTGAAGATTTATCTACAGAACACGAAAAATATTTGACAGAAGTTGTTTTTAAAAAACCTATTTTTGTAACTAACTGGCCTAAACATATTAAAGCTTTTTATATGCGTAATAATTCTGATAATGAAACGGTTGCGGCTATGGATTTATTGGTTCCGAAAGTAGGGGAATTAGTAGGTGGTTCTCAAAGAGAGGAAAGATTCGAAGTTTTACAAGATAAAATGAAAGAAATGAAAATAAATACAACAGATTTAGACTGGTATTTAGATTTACGTCGTTTTGGTAGTTGCATTCATTCTGGATTTGGTTTAGGTTTCGAACGAATGCTACTTTATTTAACGGGTTTAGATAATATAAGGGATGTTATTGCTTTTCCTAGAAGTTATTATAATATTTCTTAATATTTCTTTTTTACAAAAAAGTCTAAAAAACAAAAATAAAAGAGGTTATATAAAAAATATGTTTATTAAAATGTCAAATGTTTCTAAAGTTTTTGTTAATAAACATAATCGTAAAAAAACTTTCGCAGTTAAAAATATTAATTTAGAAATAAAAAAAGGAGAATTAGTAAGTATTTTAGGACCTTCAGGTTGTGGTAAATCGACTATTCTTTATATCATAGCAGGTTTAATTTCAGTTACTGAAGGTAATATTTTTTTTGATAATATCGATGTTACAAAAGTGCCTCCAGAAAAAAGAGGTGTTGGTTTAGTATTTCAAAATTATTCTTTATATCCTCATATGACTGCGCGTCAAAATATTACATTTCCTTTACAAAATTTAAAAGTATCTTCTGAGAAAATTCAAGAAGAATTAGATAAAATTTCCGCTTTAACATCTACTAGTGATTATTTAGATAAAATGCCTTTTGAATTATCCGGGGGTCAACAACAACGTGTAGCTATAGCTAGGGCTTTAATTAAATATTCTGGTATTTTATTGTTAGACGAAGCTTTATCTAATTTAGATACTCATTTACGTATTAGAATGAGAGATGAAATAAGAAAAATACAGATTAAAACTAATGTAACAGCTGTTTTAGTAACTCATGATCAAGAAGAGGCCATGTATATGAGTGATAAAATTTATGTTATGAATAAAGGTACTATTCAACAAGTGGGTACTCCGTATGAAATTTATAATAATCCTGTTAATTTATTTGTAGCTTCTTTTTTAGGTGTTCCTCTTATTTCTGTTTTTCATGGTATATTGAATCGTGGTAATTTAAAAATAGGTGAACATGTGATCTTACAAGATCAACGTTTTCAATCATTTGATAATAAAGAAGTTTATGTGGCTATTAGACCTGAAGGTTATGAATTAAAACGAGATGGAATTTTTGAAATTGAAGGTATAGCTTTGGAAAATTTAGGTCGTGAATTAGTTTTATTAGCTAAAAAAAATGAATCCATTCATAAGACGTTTCAAATTATTATACCTACTTATCAACAAAAACAATTAAAAGCTAATCAAATCAATAAACAAAAAATTCGTTTTGATCTTAAAAAAAATAAATTATTTGTTTTTGATAAAATTAATGAAAATAGGATTTTTTAAATGTTAGATATTATGGGATATAAAAATCGTAGACATTGGTATTATTTAGCTCCTATGTTGATTTTTTTAACTGTTTTTACTTTTTATCCTTTGGTTAAAAATATTATTATTTCTTTTAATGCTAAATATGATAAATTTAATGATTCTTTTAGTATGAAAATTTCTGATTTTTTTAGTTTTAGTAATTATATTGCCATTTTTAAAGATATAGATTTTATTTTTGCATTAAGAAATACTTTAATTTTGGTTATTATTTGTGTTCCGATATCTATTTTTTTATCTTTAATTATTGCTTTAGCTTTAAATAGTGTTCGTAATTATGTAGTTCAACATTTTTTTAAAACATTTTTTTTATTACCGTTATTATCTAATACTATTATTATGAGTATGATTTTTGGTTCTTTTTTTTATTACAATACTACTAATTTGATTTCTTATAGACCAGAAGGATTATTTAATTCTTTTTTAGGTGTTTTTGGTATTCGACCGCAACCTTGGATTAATATCGCTGCTCCTTATTCTCATAAAATTTTTGTTTTAGTGTTTTATAATATATGGGCTAGATTACCTTTTAAAATATTTGTTTTTATTTTATCTTTGCAGGATATCGATAAATCTTATTATGATGCTGCCAAAATTGATGGAGCTTCTAAATTTCGTATTTTAACTAAAATAGTTTTACCATTACTTGCCCCGATTATTTTTTATCAATTAATCATTGAAACTTTAATGGTTATTAAAGAGTATGAGTCTGTTATAGGCGTGTTCGGGCGAAACGCTAATTATCGAGTACAAACTTTGGTAGGTTATATTTATAATCAATTATCTAGTTCTCATTATAATTCTTATTCTAAAGGCGCAGCAGCTGCTACGATATTATTATTAATTTCTATTGTTTTTACTACTATGAGTTTTTATATTTCTAAAAAAGAAAATAAATTGATGAAAGTGGATTTGTAATAATTATTATATGGATATTAGTAAGATTTATCGTTATATAAGTATCAATGTTTGTAGTATTAAACATAAGTTAAATAAAATTAGTTACTTTATTATTATTAAATATTTATTTTTGATATTTATTTTGTTATTTTTGACATTTCCTTTTTATGTAATGGTTATTACTTCTTTGAAAAGTAATGAAGATATTATACAAAATAATTTATTGAGTTGGCCTAAACAAGGTTTACAATTTATTAATTATAAAAATGTTTTTGCTATTAAAGATTTTAAATTTTTGAAATACTTCGTGAATACTTGCATTATGGTGTCTTTATCCACTTTGGCAGGTACTATTTGTTGTGTTTTAGCAGCTTTTGCTTTAAGTTTTTTTGTTTTCCCTTTGAAGAGAATTATTTTAATGTTATTGTTCTTAGCTATGTCAATTACTAGCGAAACTTTAGTTTTGACAAATTTTCGTACTGTTTCTAATTGGGGTTTAGTTGATAATGGTAATGGTTCTATTGTTCCTGGTGGCGTTTATTTAGCAATGACTTTCCCTTATTTAATTAATGTAGTACATTTATTTTTGTTAATTCAAACTTTTAAACGCGTACCTAAAGAACTTTATTATACATCTAAAGTTGATGGTATTACTAATTTTCAATATTTATGTAAAATTTTATTACCTATTACGAAACCTACTGTTATTGTTATTTCTGTTTTTAGAACTATAGCTGCTTGGAATGCTTATGCTTGGCCAGAGTTGGTTGGTGCTAAATTATTAACAAATATGATAAGAAAAATTTTCGATTCAGAAGCTTTTATGGATACTCTTAATCTTCAAATGGCAATTTTTGTTTTGATTAATTTACCTTTATTATTTTTATTTATTGTTTTTAAAAAATATATTATATCTGGAGATAGTCGACGTGGTATTAAAGGTTAATTTGAAATCGAAAATTTTAAATATCGGTAATGTGAGCAAAATATTTATTTATTTTGGCACTATTATTATTTTCATCATAATTTCTAATTCCTTAAGAACTTCTCAAAATAATGAATTTTTTATTAAAAAATATGATAATTTAAAAAATTTTGTTAGTAAAAAATTTCAAAATCATAATTCTCAAATTAATTATTTTAAAAATCTTAAAAAACCTGTAGAAATTGTTTTTTGGCATACTTTATATCCTAGAGAGTTAGAAATTGTTAAAGAAACTATTCGAGAATTTGAAACACATAATCCTAATATTAAAATTAAAGAGGTTAATAAGGTCAATTGGGAACAAATTTGTAAAAGCGTGGCTAATTCTTTACCTGTTAACAAACAACCTAATATTGCATTTTCTTATGATGATCATATTGAATTTTATTCTAAATCATTTAAAGTGGTGCCGTTAGATATTTTCATGGATTATGATGAGGATTTTTTTAACACCTCAGAATCTAATAATAAATATAATTTTTTTCCAGGTTACGCTAAAAAATTAAAATTATCTAACGTATATGATGGACAAGATCATCATTATAGTTTACCATTTGTTAAATCTACAGAAGTTATGTTTTATGATAGTGATTTGTTTAAGCAATATCGCGATGATTTAAATAAAGTTTTTTATGAAAAGCATAAAGTTGATTTTAAAGATTCTTGTCGAGAAATTATTGATTCGAATGGTAGATTTGATTTTAAAGCTTTAATTACTAATAAAGATTATTTAATTTGGCCTTATTTAGAAACTTTGTGTACTAAAATTGTTTCACTTAAACAAGATCCCACTTTTATTCCTATTACATCTGAAAGTTTAGCTAATTTAATCATTATTAGTAATGAACAAAAAGGCATATCTTATCCTAAGGATGAAAATTCAATTAAAAGTTTTTTGTTAGATGAAAATGTAAAAAAGAATATGCAATATTTTAAGGAAAATTTTTATAATAAAGGTTTTTTAACTAGTTCCAAATTAATTGGTATTAGTAATAAAGAAATGTTTATGCAACGTAAAACTGGTATGTTTATTACTTCTACCAGACGTTCTGATTTATTACATAATCAAATGTCAGATTTTAATATAGAGATGACTCCTTTTCCTTGTATGAGTTATACGGATGAATATAAAAATATTATTCAAGGTCCTAATGTTAATTTATTTTATTCGGAAGATAATGATAAAATGTTAGCTTCTTGGTTATTTTTAAAACATTTAATGTCTAAGGATGTTTATACGGATATGTTATTAGGTAAAGGTGGTTTTATTATTACTCGAGAAGATGTTTTGGACACTTTAAAAACATTAAAACTTGATAATTCAATTAATTTTATTGACGACAAAATCCAAAAATTAGAAAAGATATTACTAAGTATATCTTCGCATAGCGATCTTAATAATGGATTAAATTCAAAAATGATTAAAGATAAAAAAAATATAAGACGTGAATTATATAAATATAAATCTGTTAAATTTGCTCAAGAACATACTTATGATAATAATAAAAAAAATACTTATTTCACTACACCTATTTTTTCTGATGTAGTATTTTTTCGTTCGATATTAAATGATTTATTTACAGAAATTTTAGCTCTTGATAATCGAACTATCAATTTAAAGGAAAAAATAAATTTTTTATTTATGGAAGCTTACAAAAGGATTGTCCATGATTAATATAAAAAGGTTTTATCAAATAATTTAGGAGATATAAAAAATGAATCAAAATGTAGTAGAAATAAATCCCAATATGATATCTATTAATCGTTTAATTCTTCATAATATAAATGAATTTGATATCATTACTATATTTGGGCATAAAAATCCAGATGGAGATTGTTATGGTTCTCAATTGGGATTAAAAGATATTATTCAACAAAGTTTTCCGAATAAACAAGTTTATACTTTAGGTGAAAATAATCCTATTTTGTCTTTTTTAGGTATAATGGATGAAATTAATGATGATATTATAATTAAATCTTTAGCTATTGTAGTGGATTGCGGAAATACTAATGTAATTAGTGATTTTAGATATAAAATAGCTAAAAAAATTATACGTATTGATCATCATTTGATAGGAGATGTTTATGGAGATGAAAAAAATTCTTGGATTGAACCTAATTTTTCTTCTTGTTCGGAAATGATTTATACTTTTAAAGAAATTAATAATTTGAAATTGAGTATAAAAGGAGCTTTACCTATTTATATCGGTATGGTTACAGATACGGGTCATTTTCGTTTTGATAGAGTAAATTATAAAACTTTAAAAATAGTATCTGATTTGTTAAGTTATGGTTTTGATGCTTTTCAAATTGATACCAAAATTACTGTTCAATCCATAAATATATTAAGATTTAAAGGTTATGTATGTAGTAATTTTATCGCTGAAGATGGTTTGATTTATGTCAAAATTACTAATGAAATTATTGAACAATTTAAGTTAAGATTTGAAGATATAAATAGTGTAGTTAATATTTTTCATAATATTCAAGATCATCCTGTGTGGTTATTTATAATAGAAAATAAGGTTAAAAATTATTGGAAAATAAGTATACGTTCAATAGGCCCTAAAATAAATCATATTGCTCATAAATTTAATGGTGGTGGTCATTTTCGTGCTTGTGGTATGAATGTGTATAATCAACAAGAGATTGATCAAGTAATTCAATTAGCCAAAAATTCTATCAAAGATTATGAACATCAAGGAGATATAAATATCAATTGTTCTAACCAATGATTAGTGTGATAAATGCTAAAAAGATAAGAGAGAGGTTCCTTAAAGGAAAAAAAATAAGGAAATTACAACAATGTTAAAAGTGGATTGCGATGAAGTAGTTATTCAAGATGATATCGTCATTAATGATTCTAAGTATAAGCCTGAAAGGGTCTAAGAAGCTAATAAAATGTAATTTGATAACACCTATTTGGTAAATTACTGTAATCGAGTAGTCCAGAAACTATTGATATATAATAATCTTATCCGATGTTTATTAATGAATGAAACCTGAAAACTCATTGTTAAAAGAGAAGTTATCCCTTTAAGGAATTAATGTCGATATTTAAAGTAACTCGGAAATTATTAAAGGCTAGTTATTAAATTAACCAATAATTGCATATTATCAAAAAATAATTAACTATTTGGTTTTAAATATTAAAATAAATAAAATGAAAAAATAAATTAAAGCGAGTAAATAATGTTAAAAGAAGAAACCATTGCAGCTATTGCCACACCTTTAGGTATAGGTAGCATTAGTGTAATTCGTGTAAGCGGAAATAAAGCTATTGAGGGAATTAATAGTATTTTTAAAGGTATTAAAAAAACTAATTTATTGGAGGTATCCACTCATACCATTCATCATGGTTTTATTTTAAATCATTCAGGCGAAGTTTTAGATGAAGTGTTAATTTCTATTTTTCGAGCTCCTCAATCGTTTACAGGTGAAGATATTATCGAAATTCAGGCTCACGGAGGAACTTTAATTACTAAACTTTTGTTAGAAAGAGTTTTGTCTTTACCATTTTTTCGATTAGCAGAACCAGGTGAATTTAGTAAAAGAGCCTTTTTAAATAAGAAAATTGATTTATTACAAGCAGAAGCTATTATGGATTTAGGGCGTAAAAGATGCGCATAATTCCGCTATTTAACGCATAGCCTAGAGTGATAATCTCTAGAGGTCACGTAAACACTGTAAAGTGGGCTTGATTAATTGTCTCGAAAGAGTAATTAATAACAGCAAAAGCACGCAAGCGCGATGAGACGAAATATCTAGTCAATAAGTCGACGCCAGACCAGAAGTTAAGGAGAAGGTGAAAATCCCTAAGCGGTTAAGTAGCGTGGTAATCATAAAACATCTCTGGTAAGATATTGACACCAGGATTAGGGAGTATACATAATAAAATTAAATTGTATTATGTAGATTATTAATAAGGTTTTAGACTATTAAAACTTCCCTTCCTACACTATCATTAAAATATTTTTATTAATATTTTATGAATGCTCCAATTGGCAACAATTGTAAACTGCACCTAACACTTCTCGTAGAATTATGTCGTAACTTTGATCTCCCTAAAAGCACCTCAAAAAGGTTAAAACTAACAGCTGTTAGGCTCAAGGGAAAAGCGAAACTTAGAGTAGTCGTCAGTTTAATTCTAGAATTGGAATATTTTAGAAGAACCTGACCACGGCGAAGGGTAATAACCTTTACATGGCGAAAGAGTTTCAATATCTTGTAATAAGATATTAGGCGCCGGATGCTTGGAAACTTGCTTGTCCGGTTCTGTGGGGGGCTAATTTCGAATATGAAAGCAAATTTATCAATGTGCTTTCTAAACCGAGTTAATCTATCCTAATTTAAAATTATTAAAAAAAGGTGGTATTATGTTTGCATTACCTAATTATATTATCTATATTATATGCGTGATTATTATTATTAGTGTGATGTTTTCTTCGGAAACAGATGTAACTGATGTTTTTGCTGAACAATATGGAACTTTTAAAAGTAATCAAGGTATAGATAAATTTAATCGTTTTATTAGTGTTTTGATTTTAATTCTCTTTTTACAATTATTTATGCAACAATCGCTATAATGATTATTTAAATAATAGTTTATATATTAATAGGATTAAAATCATTATCGATATACAAAAATTATCCATTTTAGTATATTTTTATATCTTTTTATTGTAATTTATGTTATAATAAAACAACGTATTGATTAGATGATTTTAATTTTGTTATTGTACATTTATTTATTTACTGAAAAAATGAAATTAATAAACTATTTACTAATATATTAAAATGATAAAAAAAGGAGAAATAATAAATATATATGCCAAAGGTTATTACGCGCGAAAATGAACAAATTGAAGATGCATATAAACGTTTTAGAAGAGAAGTTTCAAAATCTGGTATTACCGCTATAGTTCGTCAAAGAGCATTTTTTATCAAACCTAGTGTAGCTAGAAAAATGCGTGCTAAAAAATTTCAATCAAAAAAACGTTAATAAAATAGTTTTTTATTTTTATAAAAAACTTTTTTAATTTAAATAAATTAAAAATTTTTTTCAGTTTTTACTTTTATTTATTAAAATTGCAAAATATAAGTTGCGATAATAAATAAAAGCAAATTCTGAATTTATTTTTTATAATTATAAAAATTGAGCAAATTTTAATTTTGGATAAGATTTAAGGTATGGATGTTAAAATAACGAATAATACTAATTTTAAAATTAATCATTTAAGTATTGTTTTGACGCAAATATTTCAAAATTTGGATATAGGTAAAAAAATGAATATTATTTTTGTTAGCGATAAATATATGAAAAAAGTTAATAATTTTTATTTAAAAAAAAATTATACTACTGATGTTTTAGCTTTTAATGATTATACAAATGATATTTCTTTAGGGGATATTTTAATCGCTTTACCGAAATCTTTTAAACAAGCTATCCAGCATAATATTCGCGATGAACAAGAGATTGGTTTTTTGGCTTTACATGGTTATTTGCATTTAAAGGGTTATGAGGATAAAACAGAAGAATCATTATGCGAAATGATTGATTTACAGCAAAAAATCTTAAAAAAACATAATTTACATTTTGATTATTATTAAAATCAAAAATTTTTATTAGATTATTTTATGTATAAAAAGGAGGGGTTATTTTGTTTAAATCAGGATTTATTTCTATTATTGGTAATACTAATGTAGGAAAATCTACTCTTATTAATTCTTTAATTAATCAAAAAATATCTATAACCAGTTATAAGTCTCAAACTACACGTGACGCTATTATAGGTATTGATACTTCTTCTTGTTATCAATTTATTTTTATTGATACTCCTGGTTTGCATGCAAACAATAAGTATTTATTAAATAAAATGATGTATCAAGTAACTTTAAAAAGTTTAAATGAAGCTGATGTTATTTTATTGGTAGTGGATCGGGAATATCAAAAAACCTCTAAAGAACAAAAGTTTTTGGATCTTCTTCGAAAATATAATAAAAAAATTATTTTAGTAGTTAATAAAATGGATTTGTATAAAAACATAGTTATTGATAAAATTATTTTAAGTTATGTTCAAAAATTTAATTTTGATGCCGTAGTTCCTATATCATCTATTAATAACAATAATAATAATATAAATATTTTAAAACAACATATTTTAGAATTTTTACCTGAAGGCAAAAATTATTATCCACCTCATATTAAAACAAATATAAATCAAAATAAGTTTATATCGGAACTTATTAGAGAAAAAATTCTTTATTATTTGCATCAAGAAATTCCTCATGCTTCAACTGTTTTAATTGAAAATATTTCTCCAATAAATTCTTCTGCTGTTGTTAATATTTCAGCACTAATTTTAATTGAAAAAAATAATCAAAAAAAGATTTTAATAGGTAATCAAGGGAATATGTTAAAAAAAATAGGTATTGAAGCTCGAAAAGATATTGAACAAATTTTAAATAAAAAAATTTATTTAGATTTATGGGTTAAAGTTGAAAAAAAATGGCGTAATAACATTAATTCTTTAAAAAAAATCGGAATATCAGTTAATTTTAATTAAAAAATAGCAAAGGATAAAGAAATGTTTTCTTTACAAGAGTTAATTAGTTTCGCAAAACAAAATGGTTTTATTTTTTCAGGAAGTGAAATTTATGGAGGTTTAGCCAATACTTTTGATTATGGACCCTTAGGGTGCTTATTAAAGCAAAATATTAAAAAAGCTTGGCAAAAAAAATTTTTTCAAGAGAGAGAAGATACATTATTGTTAGATAGTTCTATAATATTAAATCCGAAAGTTTGGCAAGCTTCTGGGCATATTAAAAATTTTACTGATCCTTTAGCGGAAAATAAAGATACTAATAAACGTTATCGGGCAGATAAATTAATTAAAAAACATAATCCAAATATTGATGTTAATGAAATGTCTTTGGAAGCAATGACTCAATATCTTATTCAGTATCGTTTGTTAAATACTTCTAATTGGTCGACGGTTAAACAATTTAATTTATTATTCCAAAGCCATCAGGGTTCAGTGCCATCTAATAATAATATAATTTTTTTAAGGCCAGAAACTTGTCAAGGTATTTTTGTTAATTTTAAAAATATTTTAAATACTTCTAGAAAAAAAATACCTTTTGGTATCGGTCAGATTGGTAAATCTTTTCGTAATGAAATTACTCCAGGAAATTTTATTTTTCGAACTTGTGAATTTGAACAAATGGAACTAGAATTTTTTCATCATCCTCAAGAAACTCAAAAATGGTTTGAATTTTGGAAAAAATATACTTATGATTTTTTGCTTGATTTAGGTTTAAAAACAGAAAATTTAAAATTTAAAGATTATCATCAAAAAGAATTAAGTCATTATGCTAGTAATACTACTGATATTTTATTTAATTTTCCTTGGGGTTTTGATGAGTTATGGGGAATTTCTGCTCGTAATGATTTTGATTTAAAGCAACATCAAGAGTATTCAGGTATAGATTTAAGATATTTAGAACATCAAAAAGGTAATAAATTTTATCCTTTTGTGATAGAACCTTCTGTAGGAGTTGAAAGATTATTATTAGCTGTTATGTTAAATAGTTTACAAAAAGAAACTTTAACAAACCAAACAGAGAGAATATTATTTAAAATACATCCTTTTTTAGCTCCTTATAAAGTAGCAATTTTGCCTTTGATTAAGAATATTCACAGAGAAAAAGCTAAACAAATACAACGTTTTTTATGTAATTATTTTGAAGTTATTTATGATGAAACTCAAAGTATTGGCAAAAGATATAGAAGACAAGATGCTATAGGTACACCTTATTGTTGCACAATAGATAATCAGACTTTAGAAAAAAATATTGTATCTATAAGAGATCGAGATTCTTTAAATCAAGAATTTATACCTTTAACGCATCTTAAGGATTATTTAGTAGATAAAATATTTTTTTAATAAATATATTAAATTAATTGATTTAAACTGGATAATATAAAAATAAATATGAACCATATAAGAAAAAAATTATCATTTATTGAGCAAATTAATAAAAAAATACCTATTTATGAATTAGTTAGTCGGTATGCCGGGATAACTTTAGAAAAAAAAGGAAAAAACTTTATGAGTTTATGTCCTTTTCATAAAGAAAAAACTCCTTCTTTTTCTGTTTCACCGGAAAAAAATATTGCTGTTTGTATGGCCTGCCACGAAGGAGGTAGTCCAACAGCTTTTTGGGCTAAATTAAAAAAAATAACTTTAGAAGCGGCTGCTCATGAATTAAATTATAAATTTAATTTACAAATATTAAGTCAACCACAAGATTATGTAAACAATAGGTTGATAAATATTTTAGAACATACCAAAGATTTTTTTAAAACTGCTTTAGAATGCATTTTGAATGACATCGAAAATCATTATGTTTTAAATTATTTATTAAAACAACGTAAATTAAATTTAAAATTAATTAAAAAATTTAATTTGGGTTATGCACATGCTCATCCTAAAGCTCTTCAAAATCATTTATTAAATAAAGGTTTTGAAATACAAGATTTATTATCATTGGGTTTAGTTATTCCGTCTAAAGATGATTCTCAACAATATCGTGATTTTTTTTATGATCGGATTATGTTTCCTTTAACTAACGAAAAAGGTCAAGTTATAGGTTTTGTCGGCCGATCTTTAAAAACAGTTCCTAACAATCCTAAATATTTATTTAACAATGAAACAGTTTTGTTTAAAAAAAGTAATTTATTATATAATTTATTTGAAAGTTGTGAATTTATTAAACGAAATCAAGATGTTATTTTATGCGAAGGTATTTTTGATGTTATAGCTTTTTATAAGTTTAATATTTATAACACTATTGCTACTTTAGGTACTCAATTAACTCCAAAACACATTGACTTGTTAAAACAAAATGCTCAAAAAATTATAATTGCATTCGATGCTGATGAAGCAGGTATAACAGCTACATATAAAATAGCTGATATGTTAATAAAAAAACAGTTACAGGTTTTTATTTGGCATCCGCCTAATGGTCAAGATCCAGATGATTTTTTTTCAAATTTAACTGAATCAGAATTATTTAATTATGAAATTTTGTTGCAAAAATCCCAAGATTATGTTTTTTATATGATCGAAAAATATTTACAACAAGATATAGAAATAACAACTTTAAATCGCAATATCCTTAATTTAATTAAAAATTATGATGATAAAATTAAATATGATTATTGCAAAAATATTTATAAAAAATATTCTCTTTTTATAAATAATGATATTCATCATAAAAAAATCATGAATCAAAAGGATTATACAATTTTGATGCGTCAAAAGCATTTTCAAGAGGTTCAAAAACCAACCCAAAATATTATAAGTCTTGTAGAAAAAGAAATTTTAATTGAAATTTTATTAAATCCAGAACATTTAAAATTAATTAAACACGATATTTATGATCATGTAGTTTCTAATATAAATTTTTTAAAATTAATAGATAAAATTGATATTTATTATCAAAATGATGCAACAGAAAATGAAATAAAAAATGGTATCAATATAGATCGTTTTATGGAAATTTATCGCGATTTTATATCAGAATTATCAAAAGAATTTGATATTTATGGTTTATTTTTAGAAATTAAAAGTAACTATTTATTTAAAAAAAAAATACGTATACGGAAATCTGAAAGTTTAAATGAATTTTATTGTTATTTAAAAATGCATTTAATGGATCAAATTCGACAAGAATTAAAAATTCTTAAAAATAAATTGCAAAATTTATCAGAACAAATTATAAAAACTAATAACAATGAAGATAATGATCTGAAACAATTAATATTAGAAATAGCCCATAAGCAAAAAGAGTTATTAAAGTTAAAAAATATAGGAGTTCATGATGAATCTAAAAATGACAATTAAAAAAATCTACAAACAAAAAATTTTGCAATTTGAAAAAAAAGGTGAAACAGTTTTAGTTGATATTTTTAAAAAAGAATTAAAATGGTTTAGTTATAATGTTAAAAATATAAATAATATTTATCAAAAAATTTTTAAATGTTTGTTAACGGCTATTAAAATAATTAATAAAAAGACATCTAAAGGTTTTAAATCAAACAAAAATAAAAATGAATTAGAAATTTCTGATTATGAAGATTTTGAAGATGAGAATATTAATATCGAAACCATTCGTTCTGAAGAAATACAGGAAGATATTAATTTAAAAAAAATTGCTAATTCAATTAAAGTTGATGATCCTGTAAGAATGTATTTAAAAGAAATTGGACAAATTCCTTTATTAACTTTAGAAAAAGAAAAAGAAAATTCTAAATTAGTTTATGAAGGGGTAAAAGCTAGAAAAAAAATAGAAGATTTTAAAAATAAATTAATTTCTATAACTGACGAGGAATTAGAAAAGCTCCAAATATCCATTAATAAAGCTGTTATAGCGAAAAATAAATTAATTGAAGCTAATTATCGATTAGTAGTATCAGTGGCTAAATTATATATAGGCAGGAAAATTAAATTTTTAGATTTAATTCAAGAAGGCAATATGGGATTGATGAGAGCTGTAGATAAATTTGATTATACAAAAGGTTTTAAATTTTCTACTTATGCAACTTGGTGGATTAGACAAGCTATTACTAGAGCTGTTGCCGATCAATCTCGTACCATTCGATGTCCTGTTCATGTTTCGGATATTTTAAATAAAATTTCACGTTTAAGAGGTAAATTAACTCAAGATTTAGCTCGAAAAGCAGAAAATCATGAAATAGCTAAAGCTATGAATATAGAAACAAAAAAAATTAATGATTTACAAATGATTGAAAAAGAAACTATTTCTTTAGAAACATCTATTCGTGATGAAGATGATTCTTCTTTAGGTGATTTTATTAGCGATCCTAACGCTATTTCTCCTCATGATTATATGTTACAAGAAACTTTGAAAAAAACTTTAGAAGAATCGCTTGAAGAAGCTTTAACTCCTAGAGAGCAACTTGTTTTAAAAATGAGATATGGAATTTTAGAAGGTGATAATAGAGTACATACTTTAGAAGAAGTTGGAGCTAAATTGGGTGTTACACGCGAACGTATTCGTCAAATAGAAGCGAAGGCTTTAAGACGTTTAAGATCGCCTTCAAGGCAAAATAAATTAAAGATTTTATATAAAAATATAAATAGAAAATAAATATGAAAAGAATTTTATTTATAGCTTCATTAATTAAAAATTATAATACAGTAGCTGATATTGGTACAGATCATGGATTAGTATTAAAAAAAGCTTTAGATTTAGGGTATATATATAAAGGAATTGCTGCAGATATTAGTCCCAAAGCTTTATCTAATGCTCGCAAGAATTTAAAAAATTATCCTGTTCAATTTTTTGTTAGCGATGGTTTTAAAAATATTTCTGCAGATTTTGATTTAGCGGTTATTTGTGGTTTAGGAGCTCATACAATTATAAATATTTTAAAAACTGCTCCAATTATTAAACCATGTTTGTTAGGTTGCCAAAGCAAAATACATTTATTATTCGATTGGTTGAAAAATAATAATTTTTTAATCGTAAAGCATTATATTTTTTCTGATAAATTTGATTATATTTTTTTTAAAATTCAACCCAAAGATATTAATTTTTAGTTATTTTTTTATTTAAATGATAAGATATTAATTAGATAATTGTAAAATATTAATAATAATTAATAAATTTACTTTTATAAATTAATTATAAATTGTATATTTTTAGTATAATATAAGTTGTTTTTTGAAAATGTTTGAGTAGCTCAGTAGGATAGAGCAACGGCCTTCTAAGCCGTCGGTCGGGGGTGGACGAAAAAGATGCCTTATATTTAGTGATTTAACCAATCACCTACTGTATGATAATCAGTAGCAGTATATAGTCGGTTATTATAACGAAAGAAATAATAATTATAGTAGATTATAAAAACAA
>JAUZIB010000011.1:0-18097 GCA_032887715.1 Candidatus Phytoplasma australasiaticum | reverse complement strand
TTTGCTGTTATTAATTACTCTTTCGAGACAATTAATCAAGCCCACCTTACAGTGTTTACGTGACCTCTAGAGATTATCACTCTAGGCTATGCGTTAAATAGCGGAATTATGCGCATCTTTTGCGCCCTTTTTGTTTATAAGCGGTAGCATAGTAAGCACGAAAAATAAGTGCATGTCCATCTACTAATATTAAATGTTTCATAAATTTCATTATTCCTATTAAAATTATTTATTGTGAATCTAAAAATTTATTTATAAGATCTTGATAATCTGTGATTGAAGAATCTTTATTAAAATTTTTATTATCTATTTTTTTTGTTAAATTTTTTTGTTTTTCAATAAAATCAATCAATAAATTAATTTCTTGATGAGTTGTACCAGAACCTTTACTAATACGATGACGACGACGATTATTATTAGTAAGTAATGTTGGATTTAATCTTTCTTCATGTGTCATACTTTGAATAATAGCTTCAAATTTAACCATTATATTATTATCTAAAATATTTAAATTAGTTATTTTATTACCTATTCCAGGAATAAAATTTAATATTTTTTGAAACGATCCCATTTTTTTAATTAAATTTAAATGTTTTTGTAAATCATAATAATTATAATTATTTTGAAATAATTTATCTATTAATTCGGCATTTTGTTTTGGATCTATTTTAGCTTCTATATTTTCTATTAAAGTAGATAAATCGCCCATACCTAAAATTCGAGAAGCTATTCGTTCAGGATAAAAAAATTCAAAATTATCATCATGATGTTGTTCTGAGCTTGAAATAAAACGAATAGCTAATTTTGTGATATATCTAATAGATAAAATTAAACCTCCTGAAGTTTTAGCATCCATTTTAGTCATAATTACTCCAGTAAATGATAATTTTTCATTAATTTGTTTAATTTTTCCTGATATTTGTTGACCCCCTAAAGCATCTACAACAATAAAAGTTTCATCAGGTTTAATATTTTTTTTAATTAAAGATAAATTGTTAACGCTAATTTCATCTTCAGGAGAGAATCCGGTAGTATCTATAATAACAACTTGAAAATTATTTTTTTTTGCATAATTAATACCCTGCGAAATAACTTCTAATGAATCATTTGTATCAGTGTTAGCGTAAACTTCAATATTAATATTTTTTCCTATTTGTTGTAATTGTTGAATTCCGCCAGGTCTATGATAATCTGCTGCAATTAACAAAATTTTATCAATTTTTGTTTTATGTATAAAATAAGCTAATTTACCTGCAACAGTGGTTTTTCCGCTACCCTTCATACCTATTAACATAAAAATATTTAATTTATTATCTTTTAAATTTAAAGGTAAAGATTGACTACCTAAAATATTAGTTAAAGTATTTTGAATTATTTTAATAACTTGTTGTTGAGGAGTTAAACCTTTTAAGATTTGCATATTTAAAGTTTGTTGTTTAATTAATTCATCAAATTTAATCACCACTTCATAATCAACATCTGCTTTTAATAAAGCAGGATTAATCTCTTGCATGATATTATCGATATCTTCTTGTTGAATATATTTTTTATTACCAATTTTATTAATTATTTTTTGAATACTGTTACTTAAAAAATTCATTAATAACTCCTTTTTATTTATTGATATTGTATTAATATGTATTAATTTTCAAATAAGCAATTAACATAATTTTGAATATCAAATTTCAATAAATCATCCGGTAATTCGCCAATACCTATATATTTAGTTTCTAACTGATATAAATGCTTAATTGCTAAAATTAATCCTCCTTTAGAAAAATGATCAAATTTTGTAAGAATAATACCAGTAACCGGAATTTTTTTACTAAAAGATTCTACTTGTTTTAAAGCTTCTTGACCTGTCATAGCGTCTAAAATTAAAAAGGTTTTATGAGGAGCTTGAGGATTATACTTTTTAATAACTCTGTCTATTTTAGCTAATTCTTGCATTAGATTATCTTTATTTTGTAATCTTCCAGAAGTATCACATAAAATCACATCAAAATCTTGATTTTTACTATATTTCAAACCTTCAAAAATGACACTTGCTGGTTGACTATTATTTTTTGAAAAAAAATTACTTTTTGAAATTACACTCCAATTTTTTAATTGATCTATCGCTCCAGTACGAAAAGTATCTGCTGCTATCAATAAAACTTTTTTATTTTGTTTAACTAATTGAGTAGCTAATTTTCCAATAGTAGTAGTTTTTCCAGAACCATTAACTCCTATAAAAAGATAAATTTGCGGTTTTTGTGTTGAAATATTGTCATTAGTATCGCTTTTATTATTTTGTTGATAGAATAGTAATATTTGTTCTTTTAGAAAATTTAAAAAAAATTTTGGTTGAGATAAAATATCTGATGAAAGATTTTTGTGAATTTGATTCATTAAATTTTGAGTAGATTCTATACCTAAATCTGATTTAAGTAATAAAATTTTTAATTCATCTAATAAATTATTAGTTAATTTATTTTGTGATTTAATTCTTTGAGCCCATTCTGGTATTTGTTCTTCAGATAAATTTTTTAAATTTACAAAAAAATTTTTTTTATTTTGAGTTTTCTCTTTAAATAATTTTTTAAAAAAATTAAACATAATTTATTATTTCCTTTTAATGATTTACGGAGTAATATATAAAATTATTAATTTATAAATATGTTAATTTAAATTTATAATAAATTTATTTTTAAAATGATTTTTCTTTCTATTTTTTTTTATTTTCTGATTTATTATTTTTATTATAAGAAATAATTTGTTTACACTTTGGATAAGTACTACAACCTAAAAATTTACCATATTTTCCGTGCCTTTCCACCATTAAAGATCCGCAAGAGGAGCAATTTTGATTTGTTAAAATTATAGATTTTTTTTGATCAATATCTGAATTTTTACATTTAGGATAAGCATTACATCCTAAAAATACACCGTATTTACTATAACGTTCTACCATAAAATCTCCACAAATAGTGCATTTTTGTTGTGTTGTAATATTTTTCATAACTTTAATATTGTTATTAGCATTTATAAATAATTTAATAAAATCATCATAAAATTTATTTAAGATAGTTATTTTATCTACTTTACCATTAGCGATATTATCTAATTGTTCTTCCATATAAGCTGTATATTCGATATTAATAAAAGAATTAAAAAATTTTATTAAAAGTTCATTTGTAATCAACCCTCGCTGAGTACAAATCATTTTTTTATCTTTAATATTGACATAATATCTACTTTTTAAAGTTTCAATAATATGAGAATAAGTTGAAGGTCTACCTATTTTTAAATTTTCTAAATGTTTAATTAAGGAAGCTTCGTTATAACGAGGTGGAGGTAAAGTCATTTGGGGTTTAGCTATAACTTTTTGAGGTAAATAATATTGATGCTTTTGCCAATCAGGTAATAATATTTCTTTAAAATTAGAATAAATACCAGTTTTTAAATAACCATCGAATATCATTTGATAACCTTCAATTTGAAATAAATATTTTTCGATTTCAAAAATAAACTGTGTTTTATTAATAACTGCCGAACTCATTAAACTAGATATAGTTTTTTGATAAATTAAATTATATAAAGATAATTCATCTTTATTTAAATAAGACTTAATTTGTTGAGGAGTTTTTTTTATATCAGTAATACGAATAGCTTCATGAGCTTCTATACGATTTGTAGATAAATTTTTTAATTTTACATCATTTACGTAAGAAGAACCAAATTTTTCACAAATAAACCTTTTAGCGTCTTTAACAAATTCCTCGGACATACGATAAGAGTCGGTTCTCATATAAGTAATTAATCCAATTATTTCCTGATCTATTTTAATTCCTTCATAAAGTTTTTGTGCAATGATCATAGTTTTACGAGTATTCATACCTAAATATTTAAAAGATTCTTGTTGTAAAGTAGCAGTAATAAATGGCTTTGGAGGTTTATTTAAATTTTTAGTTTTTATTATATCTTTTAAATAAAATTTTTTATTTTTTAACTGATCTAAAATTTGATTAGCTTCTTCAAGTTTAATTTTAGGATTTTTGGGATTAATAATTAAATTAGCTGTAAAATTGTCAAAAACAGCTTTAATTAAATAATATTCTTCGGGAACGAAATTATTATGTTCTTTTTCACGTTCAGCAACAAGTTTTAAAGCCACTGATTGAACACGCCCTGCCGATTTAGAACGAATACGTCTAACTAAATAAGATAATTTAAAACCAATTATTTTATCCAAAATAAGTCGAGTTTCTTGTGATTCTACTAAACGTTTATTAATCGTTACAGGATTATTAAAAGCTTTAATAACAACATTTTTATTAATTTCACTAAAAAAAATTCTATTTTTATCTAATGATTTTAATTTTAGAACTTGAGCTAAATGCCATGCAATAGCTTCGCCTTCTCTATCGAAATCAGTAGCTATAAATACATATTTATCTTTGGTTTTGGAAATTAAATCTTGAACTATTTTTTCTTTACCTTTAATAATACAATAATCAGGTTTAAAATTATTTTCAATATCAATACCTAAATTATCCTTACCTTTTAAAGATAAATTACGTATATGTCCTTTTGAAGATAAAACTAAAATTTTATGATCAAAAAAACTACTAATAGTTTTAGCTTTAGAAGGTGATTCTACAATAATCACTTGTGACTTCATAATTAAAATGCTCCTTAAATAAGTTATTAAATGAATAAAAAACAAAATTTTCTATGATAAATTATTTGCTTGCAAAACTTTTAAAGCAATTAAATCATATTAAAGAAACTTAAATCAAAATTAACAGGACCTATAAAACCATTAGATACTTTATGTAAAATCATATCTAAAACTTTATTTTCATCAAGAATATTATTTTTTGTTAAATAAAGATTTTTTTGCGCTATTTTATACCATAAATTAGGCAATTCTAATTCTTGTTCATCCAACTTGAAGCATTTTTTTAAATTTTGATAATAATATTTTTTAAGATAAGTTAATAAATATTCTACAATAGGAAATTTCGGATATAAAGTAGATTTAATGCAGCCACAAATGGCTAAATTATATCCAATATAAGGATCGCTAAATTTATGATATAAAATTCCAGGAGTATCTAATAATTTCATTCTTGAATCTATTTTAATCCATTGCATTTGTTTTGTAACACTCGGTATATTAGCAGTTTTAACAACTTTTTTGTTAGCTAAACAATTAATTAATGTTGATTTACCCACATTAGGAATACCGGTAATCATTAATTTTAAAATTTTATGTTCCCAAAGAGGATTTTTTATTCTTAAAATATTATATATATAAGGTTTAATTTGATGGATATTAATTTTTGATTTAGCATCAATATATAATACTGGTATTTTGTGTTTTTCAAAAAAATTTTTAAAAATATTTATTTTAGACATATCAGCTAAAGATATTTTATTTAATAATAATAAAAACGGCTTATTATTAAATGTTTTTAACAATTCCCAATTAACACTTGAATAAGGTATTCTGGCATCTAAAATCACTAATATTAAATCAATCATTTTTAAACATTGAGCTATTTCTTTAAAGGTTTTTTTCATATGACCAGGGAACCATTGAATACAAAAGTTATTCATTATCTTACTCTTCTTATTTTTTTAATAAAATAATAATTATTAAAATTATTAAATTTTATTATTTATTATTTTTATCTAATTCTTGTTTTAAATTTTGTAGATACAATTTTAAATCTTGATCAGGAACAAAAATTTTTTTACTATAAACTTTATATACTTCTTCGCCGGAGATTAAAATAATAGCCAAACCAATTTTATCTAATAAAATATGATAAAGACGTTGTAAAAATAATTTTTTAGCCCAATAAAAAGGATTAATTAGATTAACTGAAGTGCTTAAAAAATTCATTACTTTATTAGTTTTTTGAATTTTTTGTAAATATTTTTTATTTATTAATTTATATTTTAAAACCATAATTTGTCGCAAAGTCATACGTTTAAAAATGCACAAAATTTTATTTTGAAATAAAATATCAATTCTTTTATGTAAATATTCTATTAATAATAAAGTTTCTCCAAGATTTAATTCTAAACAAGGAGAAGTCGATTTTGGATAAAAAATAGTTGCAATTTCTAAAGTTAATTTTTGTATTTCTTGAAACAATATTTCTATATATTTTTTAGGATTTTCTTGAGTTTTGTCTAAAAACGTTAATTGATGTTTTTTAATTAATTTATTTACTTTTGTGTTTTCCGCTAAATCTTCTTTTTCATTATAAGAAATTTTAAAATTTTTATTAAAATTTTTAACAATAAAAAATAAATATACCAGAGAAAAAGTAACACCTCCGGCACCAAATCCAGCTAAAAAAATTCCAAAAAATTTCAATTGATTCCATAAATTATTAACTAAAAACATATTTAAACTTCCTTTTAGATTTATTAATTATCGAATATTTTCTATTATTAATAAATTGCGCACTATATAAATGCAATCGTAATTTTGTTATTACGAATGATAAAAGATTAAGTATAATTATGGATTGTTTTACTTTTTTAAAATTATATTTTAATGTAATAATAAACTATTTAAATATATATTATTAAAAAAGTAAATCCTTCGTGACTTTTCGTAATTATTTATTTATAAAACGTTATATGTAATTTTAAAATTTATTTCTTTAAAGGGATCGGTAATATAATAATAAAATTTATATCAAATAATATCTGAATTATCAATGAAATAAAATTTTTCATAATTTAAAAATAAAGTAATCAATTCTTTTTGATTATCATTGAACGAGGATATTTGTTAATAAATATATAAGTTTTTTATTTATGAATGTTTTTGATTATACAATTCGATTTAAAAAATAACTTTTGGTTATATATATTAAATATATTTATTTGATTGTTTTATTATTTGATAATTTTTTATTAAATAAATTAAAATCTTATATTATTTATATTATCTTTAGAAATTCGATTAAAACTATTTTTTAATAGTTTAATTATAAATATCTTTTTTATAACCATCAACAATTATATAATAATATTTTTATTAAATGTATAAACAAATAATATAAATCAGATAAAATAGTTTAGTTTAATAAATGAATTTATTTCATTATGTATTCTTTAAAGCTAGCCCCCCCACAATACCGGACAAGCAATTTTCCAAGTATCTGGCGCCTTAGTATTTTATTTATTACAAGATATTAAAACTCTTTTATCGTATAAAATATTTTATTATCCTTTTGCCGTGGTCAGGTTTTTTTCAAATATTTTAATTTTAGAATTAGGCTAACGATTACTCTAAGTTTCGCTTTTCTTTAAATCTAGCATTTATTAATTTTAACTTTTTTAAAGTTATAAATTTGGTTAATGTAAAATTTATTTTCATCAATATGATTTTTTGATTTTAATTTAAAAATTAAATTTTTTTTATATTAATTAATATAATAATATAATTTTTATATTGTATTAAATATTTATATTATACTTTAAAAAATTTTTTCAATTCTTAAATAATATATTTAAATATTATTTTTATTTATAAATATGTTGATTTAATATTTAATATATGTTCGTTAAATATATTTAATTAACTCATTAAATCTAATCGGGAGGAACGTAGATATCTTAATTTTTTTATAAATTTTATATTTACTTAAAATTATTATTAATATTAATGTTTATTTTTGACTTATTTCCAAATAAAATAAAAAAATTTCTATTTTATTTGATTTAATAACTTAAAAAATATTAATTATAAATTTTTATATATCGGAACATATATTTTTTGAAAATTTAATTAATATATAGTATCAGGAAAATTTAGGTTAATTTTTTTGAAAAAAGCTGTGTAATATGGAATTTAGTTTTTTTACTTGGTTCAGTTTTTTGAATAATAAAAAATATATTTTCTTAAAAAATTAAAAAAAATGTGATTAATATATTAATCATAAAATCAATTAAATATAATAAATAAGTGATAAATAATAAAAATAACCGTTAATAAACCTAAGTTTAATCATTGATTTTGATAAGTCAAGAAATAAATATTTAAATTATTAAGACCATTATTTAACTTTGTTAACCAATTATTAAATAAATTATTAAATAAATTTTACAAATAATGATTTAATGATTAAAAAATAAAATAATTAACCATTATTTCTTATTTTAATTGGTTTTTTAATGGTTAAAAGATATAATTTAATGGCAAATAATAAATATTTATTCAAAACATGATTAATAATAAAGTAATTTATAAAAATAAGATCAGATTAATTAATAAAAGTGAAAATATTTTTTCATTAATATAGTTTTTTTAGCTCCATTGAGTTATGAAATAAAAAAAGACCCCCCTCCGAGGTAGAGGGATCTTTAATTTGTGATTAAATTTTAATTGTTATTATTTTAAATTATTTTATTAATTATTTGGTTGATTTTGATTATTGTTTGGTCGTAGATTGTAGTAAATATCACGATTAATAATTTGTTGATTTATCATTGCGAGATTATTTGATTCAATTTCTATTCTACGGTTAATTTCATTCATCATATTTAAACGTGTTAAAGAATCTAAATTTATATTATGAAAAACATTAGTTAATTCTATAATTAAAATGTCTATTTCTTCTTCAAGTTGATGTTTTCTTGCATTTAAATCTATTCCAGGAAAAGCATATAATTTTTTATTATTTTCATTATTATTGTAAAAAAATAATAATCCTACAAAAACAAATAAACAAATACTTATTATTTGAACTTGATTTGATAATTTAAACATCAATTAAATCTCCTTTAATTATTTATAATCATTTTTTTTGGAACTTTCTGGTTGATCAATTGAAGGAGTATGAGAATAGTTTTTGTTTAAATGCAAATATTGAATATTATCATTTGATGAATTATTTTCATAATTCTCTATTGTAGAAATAATATTTCGTTGAGAACTTTCAGGTTGATCATTACGAGCAGTTAATAATGAATTATTTTTTTTCTTTTTATCATATTTGTTGATTGCTGTGGTAATAAGATTTTTTTTATGCAAAAGTTCTTCTTTTTTTTCGCTATCAAGTTTAAAATGTGTTAATTCGTTTTGTATGGCATATTCTTCTTGTATATATAAAATATATTCTTCATCATTTGAAATTTCATTATTATTACTATGTTTATTGCCCATTGCTATTACTTTATTATTATAAAAAATAAATAATATTCCTAAGTAGGTTAGTAAATAAATAATGATTATTTTCAAATGATTTGGTAATGTAAACATTAATTAAATCTCCTTTTATTTAAATTTTAATATATTTTGAAATTTATACAATTTTTGTTACCAGTCAGAGCTGGTTTTTTTATTATTTTTATTTTTTTTCGTTTTATTTGTATTATTATTAATTTTGTTTTTAGAAATAGATAAATTTTTACGGACAGGATTTAAGTGAAGGCGGAAATGAATTAATTTTAAATTAGTGTTGTTAGTAAAAGCTTCGTTCAAATAGTAGTTTTTGTATTTGGTTAATAAATTCTGGGTTTTTTTATTGAAAGAATAGCTTTTGAAGTCATTTAAAGTGGTATGTTTACCAGTACTACTGTTTTTATTCCAAAGATCAAAGGAATAATATTTTTTAATGTAATAAAGGAGATTAAAGGATTTTAGTCGGGATCGGAGATAGTTTAAAAATAATTTTTGATTTATTTTAATTAGTTCATCATCATTTTTTATGGTTTTTTTTGATAAATTATCTAATTTAGTATTATTAGGAATAAGGTTGCTATCAATTATTTTATTATTTAAATTACTATTTAAATAATTTGGTAATTTTTTTTCTTTGGTTTCTTTTTCTAACAAATCTCGTTTTTTAAATAATTGTTCTATTATTTGTTTTTTCTGTTCATAATAAATAATTCTATTCCAACCATTAAGAAATATATCCATGATACCTCTCCTTTTTCCATATTATTCGATAATTTTAGATTTAAATTTTGGCAAAATAGGGATTTTTTTCAATATTTTAATGATTTTCATTTCAGTTAAAACGATAAAACTCATAAAGTAAACAAAGAAATAACCATAAAATTATAAAAAACCATTTGATTATTTTTTTAATTTTTAATCATAAGCTTTTTTACTATTTTAATGTTTTTTTGATTATAACAATATTTTAACATATTCAACTTTTAAAATTAAAATTATTGTCTAAACTAAGAAATTATTGTTTTAATTTTTTTATTGTGGAATCAATAATTTTATCTTTAAAATGTTGAATAGTATCTTTTTTGAAGATTAATTGGTATTTTAGGATATATCTGATTTGTTGGTATCCTGTTTTTTGGTTAAATAATTTGTTTTGGTTTATAATTTTATTTTAATTTTTTATAGATTTTTTTGTATAAAAATTGAAGTTGATTATTTATTTACAACATTTAAACATGTAATTAATATGCGCTTTTAAATTTGATTTTTTTTAAAAAACCTAACTAAAATATAAATTATTTTAAGTTTTTTATGTTAAAATTTTTAATAGAAATCAATTTTAATTAGAAATTAAATAATCTAAAAAATGAATAAAAAAATAAATAAAAAATCATTAATAATATTTTTATTACTTGTTTCTATTTCAATATTTTATTATATTTTAATTATTAAGAAAAATAACTTTTTAATATTAAATAATCTTAAAAATCATATTTCCGAAACGCTCCAAAAACAACCAAAATCCGAATCTAAAAAAGAAGATAATTTAAAAATTTTAAATAAATATCATAATTTATTAAACTTTATAGAAAAAATTTATTTAAAATATCAAAATGAAATTAAAAAAATTAATAATAAATTAAATTTATATAATAAAGATTATTTACTTTTAAATAAGGAATTACATCATTATGAAAATTTAAAAAAATTTTTTAATAAAAAAACATCTCAAATGATAATAGAATTAGATCGGAAAAAACAAATATTGATGGAAAATAAAATTTATTCTTTTAAAAAAGCTTCTTTAATAATGGAAGAACAAAAACTTCAAGAATTTAAACAAAAAAATGATGAAATGAATAAAATAATACAAGCAAAAAAAGATCAAATACAAAATTCAAAAATAAAAATAATTAACTTGATAAAATATAAAAATATTTATTATAAAATGTTATATGATTTAAGCAGGTCTCCAAAAGGCTTAAATATTAATTATCTCACCGATAACCAGTAGATAAAAAATGAGAATATAAATAAAAAGTCCAGAATCTATTCATTTATATTGCTTAAATATTTATTGTATAGTTTATCGATTCATAAAATTGGGATCTCTCTCTTAAAGTTATGACAATGGTTAATTACACTGCATCTAAAATCATTAAAATTTTATATAGCATTTCCATCACTTTTTTGTTTTATAATTTTTAAGAAAAATTTTCATTATTCTTTAATGTTTGTCTTTTTTAATAAGATTTATTATTTAATTATTCAAAGAGGTAATACCATATAAATCATTTAACTGAGAAACTATTTTTGTTTTGTATTTTTGTTTTTGATTTTCAGCTTGTTCTTTTAATTCTTTTTGGTAATTTTTAATTTTTTCTGAATATTCAATTAAGTTTTTACATTGATCTTCATAATTTTTAATTTCAACTTCGATATTTAATATTTGCTTTTTCCATTTTGTTTGTTTACATTTTATTTTAAATAATTTACTTTTTTTCATTAATGTAACATTATTTTGTTTAATTGATTTTGTTATATTATTTATTTTTTGATTTAATTGTTCTTTTTGGGCATTTAATAATTTAATTTTAGATTGAAAATCAGCATATTCCAATTCTAATTTATTAATTAAATTTTGTTTTTTATTAAGTGAATATTGTATTTTTTTGTATAATTTATAATCATTTTTATTTTGATTATTATTTTTAAGTTTAGTTATTTGTATTTTTTCTTCTTGAGAAAAATTTTTAGGTAACAATTCAAATTTATTAGTATCTGATAAAACAAATTTTTTGATTTTATCAAATCTTTCTGGATTAATTTTAAATTTAGAGTAAGGCGTTTTAATAGAACCTTTTAGAATAGGCGGTGTGAGATTTTTGTTTTTTGGTTCTCCATGATGACTAGATTTTGTTTCTGTAGAAGTAGATAATATTGTTTCCTTGCCAATATTATCCGTTTTTTTATCAAAACTAATTATAATTACCATTATCGACAATAGTAAAATAATTATAATAATTTTTTTTTTTTGTAAAAATTTTAATTGATTCATAAATTTTTAATGATCTTTCTAAATTGTATAAAACTTATTTTTTCATATTTAATTAATTATTTTTTGCTTTAGTTAGTAAATTTTAAATTTAAATATAAAATAATTGATATAATTGATAAAAGACTTTATATATTTGAAAATTTATATCAAATAAATAATTTTTTTATAAAAAATTTTGATTTACAATATATTTATTCTATTTTTATAGACGCTAAATGATTTAGCCAATCATATTTTTTTATTTTTGAATCGTTTGTATTTAATAAAGATTTTTTTTGAGTCATTTGAGGTTTTTTTATATTTTTTATGGTTATTGATTCATGTTTTTGAATCTCATCGTTTAACTTTAAAACGGTTATTTTTCGGATTGTTTCTAACTTAAAAATACTATTCGGATGTATCACTTTTATAGCGAAAACCTTATTATTTTTAATATTCATGTAAAATACACAAATTAAAAATATCCAAAAAATTAAAAAAATATTCAATAATTTATTTTTATTAATATTAAAATTCATGTTTTCCTCCTTTTTGAAAAACAATTTATTTCCGATAAGATTTTATCAAATAAAATACAATTATTTTCGAAAAAATTAAAATTTTTTGATTTAAATTATAAAGTAAAAAAATTAATTTTAAATTTTAAATAATTTCATACAATATAACTTTAATGAATAATAAAATGAATAACTTATATAAAAAATCAAGAATTTAAATATTAAAATCAATAATTATTATTTGTTAATGTTGGATGTCGATATTACTAACGAAATTTAGCAAAAATTATCTAATTTAGATTGAATAAATAAAATATGTTTTTTATATTTTTATTATCAATTAATAAAAATAAATAATCAAATTTGTCAATTTCATACAAAACATTTCATCAATGAATCAAGTCATCAATAATTAAGCATTTACTGGTTTTTAATAAAAATCAAGGCATATAACAAAAAAACAAAAATAATTTACATAATATCATTTATTTATTATTTTTAATTTTAAATTATATAATATTATGTGTATCATAATTTAATATTTTATATTGTTAATTTAGTTTTTATTAGTAGTTTTTATTAGTATAAACGTATTAAAGTTGTTATCATGTGGATTAAATTAACATGTAAAAGATTATGATACTGATTAAATTTAAAAAATATAGAATATTTATTTTTTAAATGAAATAAATCTTATTATTGAAAATTTTTAAATATTAATTAAAAAAATTAATAAAAAAATCATAAATATTTATATATTTAATTAGAAATTTTTGTCAAAAATATGAACTTAAATCCAACAAAAATAAAGATAAATATAACATTTAATTTAATTTGTTTATATATATTTTTTTTACTTTTAATATTGATACATAATCGAAAATCTAATTTAGTTTATGCTGGTCAAACTTATTCAGAAGTTAAAAAAACAGATTCTTCTGAAATATTATTCGATTCTTCAGAAAAAAAAATTGAAATTTTAAGAACCAAAATAGATAACTTATCAATAAAAAAAATTGAAATATCAAAAGAAATTGATATGTTAGAACAAGCATTATTATCTAATTTAAAAATTAAAAATAAATCTAATATTAACGTGTCCCAAAATTTTTTAAAATTTCAAAAATTTTTATTAAAAAATAAATTATGTATTCTTAAACAAAATATACATGAAATAACTTTAGAACAAATAGAATTAGAATATAAATTAAAAAAAATTATATTATTAAAAAAATATAAATAATTTATCTAAATAATTTTTTTAAATTGTTCAAAATAAAAAAGACTCTTGTTTTAAGAGTCTTTATAATTATTATAATTAACAAATTTAATTGATTTAATTTCGACGAGAATTATTTGAACGATCTGGATGATTTGGTTGTTGGATCATAGTATTATGTAAAATTACTTGTTGAGCAGAAATACTCTGTGTTAATCTCATATTTTTTATTAATAAATCATTAATAGATTGTTCAGAAGCATTATTTGCTCTAGCATTAAAAATTTGTTGTAATAATTGAGTTTGTTGTAAATTCAAATCTTGCAAAATACGAGCTTGTAGTTCGGCATCGGAATGATTATTATTCATATTATGATCATTATTAACATGACCATTATTCATCGCCATAACTTGATTAACATTCATCATCAATAATAATCCTAAATAAATAATAAAAAATAGTGGTAAAAAATGTAATTTAGTTTTTGATTGCATCATTTAACTTTATATTAACTCCTTTTGGTTATTTACTCCTCATATGAGGCGATTTTATAAAAAGAATTTAAAGATTTTAATTTATTATTTTTATATTTTGTTTTATTATCTTTTATTTTTTTTTTAAAATTATTTTGTAATTTTTAGAACTAGATAATAAAAATTGACAGTATTTTTGAATTACTTTTAAAACAATGATTTGAATTTAACTTTTTCAATTTCGTTAACTATTTTGTTAATTTTATCTTGAATTTGGGAAATTTTATCCTTATTATCTTTTATATCAAGTTGTTTTAATCTATTAATTTTTTGTCGTTCTGATTCTTGTTGTTGTTTCAATAATAATTTTTTTTGTTTTAAGATATTTATTTGATATAGAATGAAAATTTGATATTTAATACATTTACTTTGGTATTTATTAATATAGTTTTTTTTCTTTTAATAAATTTAAATGGTTGTGCCCATTTGATTTAATTTCTTCGGCTGTTATGAATAAATCAGATAATAATAAAGAAGAGTTATCAAAAAAAAGGTTATCAATTTTTGTAAAAAGATCATTTTTAAAGTTATCAGAAAGGTTATTAGGTTTTATAAAAAGATCATTTTTTATTTGTTCTTGTTTTGGATGAAATGAGGTAGTTTTTAGTTTTAATACTTTATTGAACATAATAATCATTGTTACTCCTAATAAAAAAATAACAATTATTTCAGCAATTTTTTAACTTTTTTAAAAGATAGTAAAATATTATCCAATATGAAGTTTCGAACATATTATTATATAACTTTAGCAAGAAAATATTAAAGCAAAATAGTTATTAAATTAAATGTAATAAATATTACTTCATAATAAATTAATAAAAATTAATTTAATTTAAATTGTAAATCAATATATTTTTTTTCTAAATTCTTAATTTTTTTACTAATTTTGAATAATTTGTAATAAGTGTTTGTAATTCGGGGTTTTGATAGGAATTTAACAAAGGCTTAATGGTTCTTTTAATTTTGCATAATTATCTAAATGATAAATTTAAAAATATAAAATTTTAGTATTTAATTTTTTTGTTTTAAATAAAGTTTATTAATTTCAGCATTTATATAATTTTCATCCTGATTATTAATTATTATAATAAATAATCCTAAAAAAGTAAATAAAAAATTTATTATTTTAAATTTATTTTGTAATTTAAAATCTCCTTTAACTTTTATTTTTTAAATTTTAATATATTAGAAATTGATATAATTTTTTAGTTATTTTATTATTTTTAGTTTGTTCTGATTTATCAATTATTATGTTTTTTTAAAGATAAATAAAGTTTTACAAACAGGGTTGATGTGAAGCTAAAAATTGAGAAATTGGTTAATTTTAAGTTTTTTTTATTAACACAGGTATGATTCAGGTAGTATTCTACTTTTTTAATAAATATTTATTATTTTTATATTTAAAGATTAAGTAGTGATATTTTCTTTATTTTTATGTGTGTGTTGTTGTTTTCTTATTGCAATGAATATTAATATAATTTATTTATCATCTTTCATATCTAAAGAAGATTGTTTTAATTCATTTAAATTAAAATGGTTATCATTATCTTTGTTTCAACGGTCAAACAAGTGACAATTCTTTAATATAGTAGACAAAGTTATGGTTAATGTTTAGGATTAGAAATGTTTTAATAGTTTTTTTTATTTATTTTGATTAATTAATGATTATTTTGTGTTATTTTTGGAATAAATTATCTAATTAAGAAGTATTATAAAAGCATTATTAGTTTTAAGATTTCTATTAATTATTTTGTTTTTTAAATAACTTTTTAATTTTTTTATTTAGATTCTTTTTATAAATGAATATTATTTGGTTACATCATTGTTCTATTTTAGTTTTTTCTACTCATAATAAACGATTCCATTCACATTATTCAAGGAATAGTAAACTTAATTGTTTAACATTTATTATATTCAACATACTAAAGCTTCTATGTTTTCAAATTCAGTTTCTGTTAAAATAGGATAAATTATCTGATACCATAGTTATATATTGATATCTTCTGGACCGCTCAATTATAGTAGTTTATGAGACAGGTTACGAAATTACATCTTTTTATCTTTGTAATTGTAAGGTTTTTCGCTTACCCTTAGAACTGTTTTGGTGGCGATGCACTACTTGGTTATAATTCTAATAGTAAACTATTAATTATATTTAATAAGATGGGGATGCGAATGTTATATTTTTTGAATTATTTAAAAACTTTTTTATAAAACAAATCAAAAATTCCCGAATAAGTATTTTGTTTTTGTTCGAGTGATTGTATCATGTATTGATATTTATTTTTTTCGTTTTTAGTTTTTTCAATTTCTATTTTCAATAAATTTAATTTCATTTTTAGTTCTTCTATTTTTTGATTTTGATTACTATTTTCTTGATTTTTAATATCTAATTTTGTTTGAATATTTTTAATTTCTTTTTTTAAATTAGTTATTTCGATTTCAGTTATTTTTTGACTATTTAACAACTCTTGTGTTTTTAATTTAAGATTATTTTCTAAGAATTTTTTTTCTAATTGAAGTTGTAATATTTCTGATTGTTGAACTAAAAATTTAGATTTAAAATCTTTTTTTTCTTTTTGCAATAAATTTAATGTTTCATTTATTTCTGTTATTATTTTTTTTTGAAATTCAATTTCTAATCGATTAAATATTGTTTGTTTTATATTTTGTATATTTTTTTTAACTTCATCTCTAATACTTAATTTTTTTAACCAAAAAATATACATATTAGAAGCTCCATTGCCCATATATTGTAAATCTTCTAAAGAATAAATATCATCTTTTTGATCTCTCTCTCCTTTATCAAAAAAAACACACATTAACTTATATTCATTAGGGCCTAATTGTTTAAAAGGAGGATTTTTAATTGTCCAAATAAGATCATATTTAATATTTTGTCCATTATAGCACGGATAATCTAAAACCAAAGGACTAAAACATTCATAACAATTAAAATTTATTAAATAATTCAATATATCTTCTTCTTTTTCTAAATAAATATTATGAATCTTCATATTATCAGTTTCATACATCATATCTTTATTATTTTTAAAAGCTGTCAAAGAATGAATATTTATGTTCATGAAAAATAATAATGATACAACTGATAAAGAAATATTAATTGTTTTAATTATTTTTTTTAATTTAACCATTTTTAAGGCTCCTTTTTTATTTCTTTAATTTGATGATTGATAATAAAGAAATTAAAATTAGGAAAAATAATTGTTTTTTTAAAAAAGTAAATTTATTTTAATTTTTTATTTTTTTTAATAAACAATTAAATTATAAAAAAATATTTATAATTTTTTTATATTAAAGATTATTTAATTATAAACAATTATTTAGAAATTTTTTTAAATTTAAATAATAAATATTACTTTTTTGCTTATCAGAGCGATATTAATTATAATAATTATCATTTTATTAAAAATAATTATTTTAAAAATAAAAATAATTATTAAAATTATAAATTATTAATATTTTTATAAATATTTTTAAAAAGATATTAAATAAAAAATCTCGTAATAACATATTGATTAAAAATTTTATTAAATTTAAGTAATTGTAAAATTGTAATTGTCTTTATTTTTGAG
>JAUZIB010000010.1:0-20807 GCA_032887715.1 Candidatus Phytoplasma australasiaticum | reverse complement strand
AATTTTTAGCTAAACTAAATTATCACTTAAATAATCGCCGGATGCTGGGAAACTAGCTTGTCCGGTGGTGTGTGGGGCTTATTATAATAGTTAGAAATAACGAAATGTAGTAATTCTATCACGATTCAATTCCCGTTCGGACCGCCAATTTTATCTTTTTAAAAGGCTCTGTAGCTCAGTCGGTAGAGCAGTGGCCTGAAGAGCCTCGTGTCGGCAGTTCGATTCTGCCCGGAGCCGCCATAATAATAATTTTTATTTTTGGTTAGAAGAGAGAGTATAATAATAAATTTGAATTCAAAAATATTTTTTTTTAAAATTAAAAATAATAATAAATTTTTATTTTTTAAATTTGTATTATCGGTGCTTTTAATAATATTATTGATTGTTAATGTGAATTTGTCTTTTGTTAATGCTATGGATAAAGAATTAGAGCCTTTAGAAACTATTGAATTAACAACGTTTTTAAATAAATCCGAAATTAAAAATTTTCCAAATTTAAAACCTTTTACATCTGATAAAAATGCAGATGAAACTGAAATATCTATATTAACTAAGAATGATGAATCTGAAGCTGAAATTTCTCTATTAAATCATGATAAGTGTTTACCTAATCAATATTTTTTACTTAGTTGTAAACATGATTTAGGTTCTTTTTTTTCTAAACGAATGAGATTGTTTTATGCTTTAAAAAATGTTAAAACTGTACCATGCGCTTCTTTTTTTGAGTGGTTTAATTTTAAACAACTTTTGTTTGGCGCTTTTGATGCTAATGTGTCTAAGATAAATTGTTTATTTAAGTGTTTAAATTTATCGGGTATTAAAGAAGAATTTATAGATGATAAATATGAAAAAGTTTCTTTAGTAGCTGTAGATTTTTATCGTTTATTAAAAAAAAATCCTAATTTAGGTTTTTTTTATTTTCCTTCTCAAGATTTAGATAAAATAATTTCTGCTAATATTTCTTTTTGTAATTGTCAAGTTAAAGGTTATTCAGTGGGCGCCAAAGAGGCCTAAATTTCGCGCTATTTAACCAATAGCCAGGGCGGATAAACCCTGAAAGGATATGGTTGGCCAATCAAACGAAAGAATGATGGATTATAGCAGACCATAAAAGCGGGTTGCGACGAAAGCAAATTAGTCAAGATGACACCGCCACCGAATAATCCCATGGAGAAGCCTGAGATGGCCTAAGAAGGAAATTGAGGTAATAACCTAACCTGTTCGGAAGTTGCTAAAGCGAACAGTCCAGAGTCTGCTAATATAAAACTGAAGTATTGAGTAGTTTATCAGATATGAAAACCTGGAATCAACCTCCTGATAAGAGAGGGTACTTCACCTAAAGGATTAAGGTAGAAATTTAGCGTAACTTGGAGAATCCTAAAACTAAGTAATTAAATTTACTAATCCGGAAATAAAAGCCCGGGTGGTCAAGGATAAAGAATCTTTTTAGTAGTCGTAAGGGTAAACCTAAATTTGGAATAATTTAGTTAATCATCTTACCAAGAAGAGAGTTAATAACTCTCATAGGGCGAAAAAAGAAAGTAATTTACTATTTATTCAATGGTATCGGGAAGGGAGTTGATAAATTATGTCAACAACGGTTTCACCAGAAACTAAACTTTTACGAACATTGAATAAGATTCAATATTGTTCATCAAATGGCTACTCTATAAAAAGAGAACTGCAGCAAGGGATGAATAACTTTTATAACACGGTAACAGCGTTCAATAAAATTGCCGCTAACAAAGGGGCGGGCACACCCGGAATCGACAAAGAAACCATTGATGGGATCAATCTTAAAAAACTAGAAAGATACCACCGAGAATACGTAAATAATGGGTACAACCCGAAACCAGTTAAAAGAACCTTCATTCCTAAAGATAATAGAGAAACCAGACCCTTGGGGATACCTACCATCAAGGATAGATTGATGCAAAAATGCTTGGAACAACTCCTGACTCCTTATTTTGAAAATATCTTCTCAGAATGGAGCTTTGGATTTAGAACCAAAAGATCCTGCCATGACGCTATCAAACGCGTCAAACAAAGATTTAAAGGAATCGATTACCTGGTCAAAATTGACTTAAAAGGCTATTTTGATACCATCAATCATGGGATTCTGATGAGAATCTTAAATCAGTTCATCAAAAAGAATAAAACGCTCTCAACCATTAATAAATGGTTAAAAGCGGGGTTCATGAAAGATGGCATAAAATATGAATCTTTATCGGGTTCTCCCCAAGGAGGGATTATCTCCCCCTTGTTGGCGAATGTATATTTACATTACATTGACCGGAAAATGGAGAAACTGATTCAAGAAGGAAAACCAATTTGGAAAATGAACCCAGAATACAAGAAAGCATGGCGTAAAAACCAGCACCATAAACTGGGGTTGGACAGTTTTATCAACCTAAATCTAAAACCAAGAGTTGAATATATCCGTTATGCTGATGATTTTATTATTGGCGTCAAGGGAGAATATGACCGAGCGGAAAGAATCAAAAACCAAGTAACGCAATGGCTAAAGCAGGACCTTAACCTTACTGTTAGTAAAGATAAATCCAAAATTGTTAAAGCCAATAAAGGAACTAGGTTTCTATCTTACATGATAAAGGTTAACCCCACCAATAAAACTCGGGAAAGGAAAACTACAAAGAATTCCTTAAATGGGCAAGTTCAAATCCAAATTCCCCAAGCAAAAGCCGAAGAATATGGATATGAATATAATTGGTTAAAAAAGGGAACGGTGAAACACGATGAAACATTAGCAGATAGAGACGAATTAGAAATAATCGGAACCTATCAAACAATTGTTCGAGGAATTATCCAATACTTTTGTTTAGCTAACAATCTCGGGGGTAACCAATCAACAAATACATGATATCAGAAAGAATAAGAACAATAGGAATAAATAGCTAATTAACCGTGAGGAGAAATTAGTCCTCGAAAGAGAGTAAATTATGGAAAGCCGGATGCTTGGAAACTTGCTTGTCCGGTTTGGACGGGGGCTGATTGTAAATAAAACAGCAAAAACAAATCGCTGAATAAAACGCAATTAATCTATCCGTATTTTGGAATTGATTCATGAAATTATTAATCTAAGGGATGAAAAATTTGATGCAGATAATTTTCAAAAACATTTGTTAACTTATATAAAACATTTATTAGAAATTTCTCAATCTAAAGTTTCTGAAGAATCGATTAAAATATCTGTTAATAATTTATTAGAACAAATTAATGAATTAAAAGATATTGATGAATTGGATCGTAATTTATTGTTTAATTTATTATTAAGTTTTAGTAGTATATTTATTCCAAATAATTTCGAAGTTAATTATTCAATTAATACCAAAAAAGTGAAACCTTTATATGAAATGAATCTTAATCTTAAATGTAATCCTGAACATAAAACTTTAGGTTTTTTATTAAAATTAGAACATGATCAAAAATTAAATGAATTTTATTTAACCTTTAATGAAATTTTTCAAAATGAAAATAATGTTGAACAATTTAAATTTATTGATAAATTATTAATTTTACGTACCAATCATGATACGAGAATTTGTTATAATTCTTTTTTTCATCATCTAAATATTAGTGTTTTATATAAAAAAACTTTTTCAATACATAAAAAAGCTTTTTTTAATACTCGTTTGACTTAAATTAATTAATTTTATATATATTATAAAGGATATTTTATATTGTTGTTTATATTTTAAAATATAAAAAAATATACAAAATAATTATTAAACTATATCCTTAATTAAACTTAAAAAAATGGTAGGTAATTTAATGAATAATAATTTAAAAGCAATTAGTTCTGAAAGATTATCAGGTCATAATTTTTTAGTTTTTATAGAAATTATTCGTGGTAGTAAAAAAAAATATGAATTAGACAAAGAAACTGGTTGTTTGATTTTAGATCGTTATTTGAGCACTGCTTTTTGTTATCCTGCTAACTATGGTTTTATTCCTTTAACTTTATGTGATGATAATGATCCTTTAGATGTATTTGTTTTAACTCAAGAAATTTTAGATCCGATGATTTTAGTTGAATGTCGTCCTATAGGGGTTATTCGTATGTTAGATAATGGTCAACAAGATGATAAAATTATCGCTATTCCTATAAAAGATTTAATGTTACGACAATATATTAATTTATCAGATATACCCAAATCTTGGTTATTAGAAATAGAACATTTTTTATTACATTATAAAGATTTAGAAAATAAGGTGATTCAAATTCAACAAATACAAGATTTTCAAGAAGCGGTATCTGTTGTTGAAAAAGCTTTGTCAAAATATAAATTAGTTTCAGTTTAATTTAAATAAATTTAATTATTTTTAGGTTCGTTATGAAGCAAAAAATTATTTTTAATAAAAAAGCTAATTATGATTATTTTTTGGATAAAAAGTATTTAGCTGGTATTCAACTTTTAGGTAATGAGGTTAAGTCTATTCGTTTAGGTCAAGTTCATTTAGATAATTCTTACGTTTGTATTGATAATAATGAATTATTTGTAATTAATATGAAAATTACTAAATATTCTTGTAGTAATGATTTTGATTATATTGATAATAGAAAAAAAAAACTTTTACTTAAAAAAAAAGAAATTTTACAAATCAAAAATAAAATAAAAACTCATAATTTATCTATTATTCCTATTAAAATATTTAATCAACGTAATTTGTTTAAATTAGAAATCGCTTTAGCACGTGGTAAAAAAAAATATGATAAACGTCAAGATTTAAAACATAAAGATGAATTGATGTATACTAAAAAAATTTTAAAAGAATTTTTTTAGTATTTGATTTCATTAAATTTAAAAAATTAATTATAAAAAAAAATAAAAAAAATTCAAAAAATTATTTTGAATTTTTTTATTTTATTTTTAGTAGGTTAATTAATAATTAAGATTATTTTAATTGTACAAATTCTTTATTTGATTGGATTTGTGTTTTTTTACTAATTTTAAGTGTCAATAATCCGTTTTCCAATTTACCTTCAATATCTTTAACACTAGTTAAATGTATAAAATTGTAATTAAAGGTACGTTCTATTTTGCCGTAAAATCTTTCTTGATATAATAATTCGCAATCAGAACAATTTTCGGTTGAACAACAAAAATCTTTAGATGGATTATTTTCTTTATTAGAATCATCTTTATTTGTGGATTGTTTATTATTTGTTTGTTCACAACGATTGTCCGCTTCGATAGTTAAACGCCCTTCATTAACAGAGATTTTAACTTGTTCTTTAGTAAAACCTGGTAAATCCATGATAAGTAAATAATAATTTCGACAATCCCATAAATCAGCTTTAGGTAATCTTTTATCTAAATCTAAAATTGTTGGAATAGATAATAAATCTTTAATTAATGACATACTATCTTTATAATCTCCTTATGACATAAAATGCAATATTATTTCTTAATTTTAATATTAAGTAATTAAATTTATTATTTTAATAAATTTTCCAACTTCATTCTAACAAATTTTTTTCTTTAATTCAATAATATTTAATGATGTTATAATAGGATATGTATACGTTTAAATATGTTTTTGTTAAATTTAAATTTATATTTTCAGCAGCATATTATTTTCGTTAAGAAATAATCTTTTATAATAAAATATTTATGATATAAATATATTAATCATCATTAATTGCATGTTAAATAGGATAATTTTCAATAAAATTTAATAATTTTACATACATATTGCAACACAAAATGGCTGCTATTAATATATAATGTAGCATGAGCGTTTTTTCAATTTGAAAAAAAATTAGTAATTTAAATAATTAAAAAAATATTTAATTTAAAAAGGAATTTATGTAAATGGCAAATATTAAACAACAAAAAAAACGTATTATTACTAATAATAAACGTAGATTACGTAATAGTGATTTTAAATCATCAACTAAGACTTATTTTAAAAAATTAAAAAATGCTAAAGATTTTAAAGAAGCTTCTTTATATTATAGTGTAGTTTGTAAAAAATTAGATAAAGGTTTATCGAAAGGTATTTATGTAGGTAATTATGTTAATAGAAAGAAAAGAAATGCCGCTATTACCTTGAATAATATTAATGGACGTTAATCTATATTTTTATTTTTGGAAGATATTAAATTGCTATTAAAAAAGTGATATTATGAAGAGGTTTTACAGATTGTGTTAGATATCAAATTTATACTTAAAAATATAGAACTAGTTAAGAATAAACTGAAAAATCGATTTGTTAATGAAGATTTATTAGATGAATTAATTGTTTTATACCAATCTAAAAATAAAATTTTACAAAAAATTGAACGTATAAAATATTTTAAAAATCAGTTTTCTCGTCAAAAAATTGACAAATCATCAATCCAGTCTAATTCAAAAAGTATTCTAAATAATGATATCAATCATAATGAAAATTTAAAACAATTACAAATTAATTTAAAAAAAATTGAAGAACAAATGACAAAGATTTTATATTTTTTGCCTAATATTCATCATGAAAGTGTTCCTATTGGTTATAATGAATCTGATAATATAGAAGTATATCGTTCTGTTGTCGAACCTCGTAAATATGATTTTATTATAAAAAATCATCTTCAGTTAGGAGTCGATTTAGATATTTTAGATTTTCAGAAAGCTTCTAAAATTGTTGGCAGTAAGTTTGTTGTTTTAAAAGGATTAGGTGCTCGTTTAGAAAGATCATTGATTAATTTTATGATAGATACTCATGTATCTAATAAATATTTGGAAGTGATACCACCTTTTATAGTGAACCAACAATCTATGTTTGCTACTGGTCAATTACCTAAGTTCTCTCAAGATGTTTTTAAGTTAAATTTAGATAAATATAATTGGTATTTAAATCCAACGGCTGAAGTGCCTACTATTAATTTACATCGTCAAGAAATTTTGGATATTAAAAGTTTACCTATTAAATATGTTAGTTATACAACTTGTTTCCGAGAAGAAGCTGGATCTTCTGGTAAAAATACTAAAGGAATTTGGAGACAGAAGCAATTTAATAAGGTAGAATTAATTCAATTTGTAGAACCAAAAACATCTTATATAGTTTTAGAACAAATGTTAAAGGATGCTGCTGTTATTTTAGATAAATTAAAATTACCTTATCGTATTATGTTGTTATCAACTGGTGATTTAGGTTTTAGTATGAGTAAAACTTATGATATTGAAGTTTGGTTACCGAGTCAACAAAAATATTGTGAAATAGCTTCTATTAGCAATGCAGAAGATTTTCAAGCTCGCAGAGCTAATATTAAATTTAAAGCGCATTTGCAAGATCAAGGAAAATTAGTTCATACTTTAAATGGATCAGCTTTGGCTGTAGGTAGAACTATGGCAGCTATTTTAGAAAATTATCAAAATAAAGATGGTAGTATTAATGTGCCTACAGTTTTAAATAAATATTTGGGAACAGATATAATTAAAATGAATTATTATTAAAAGCATTCTTGAGATATAATATAAAAATGTTATAAAAAAAGGAATAATGAATTATGATAGATTTTTTTAAGAAACATTTTCAACATTTTACTATATGGCATATTGTATTTTTGATAACTTTTTTTGGAATAATGTTATCTATGCATAACTTATTTGATCAAGTTATCAAAAAACCTAATCATGTTATGGAATTATTAAATATTTTAGAAAATCCAAAAAATAATATTAAGATTAAAGAAATTAAACCAAAAATAGTTCGTAGTATACCGACTTTATACGATTTAGTAGTTACAACAGTAGAAACCATTGATAATATTTTTGAGCAAGAACATAAGATTATATATCATTCGGTATCTGAAAAAATTTATAATCAAATTATTGATATTATTCTAGAAAAATCTAAAAATGATTCATCTTATCAAGTAATTTTAGATAATCCTTACACAGACCCTCCTTATTTAGGTTTTGGTCCTTTAGTAGATGCTATTGGTTTTATTATACCATTGATTAGTTGTTATGTATTGTATTCTTTATTTAAATCTACTACTTCTAAATTTTTTGAACAAATTGGCGAAAAATATACTGGCAAACAAGAACAAATAGATTTTAAAAGTGATGTTACTTTTAAAAATATAGCTGGTTTTTCTGAAGAAAAAATTGAAATGCAAGAAATTATTGATTTTCTAAAATATCCGCAAAAATATAAAGACATAGGTGCTCGTATTCCTAAAGGGGTTTTATTATCGGGTCCTCCTGGTACTGGAAAAACTTTATTAGCTAAAGCAGTAGCAGGAGAGGCAGGTGTAGCTTTTTTTGCGACTTCTGGATCTGAATTTGTAGAAAAATATGTAGGAGTAGGAGCTTCTCGCATACGTAATTTATTTCAAAAAGCCGCTCAGTATTCTCCTTGTATTATTTTTATTGATGAAGTAGAGGGTTTAGCTCATAAAAGGGGTGCTATAAGTCATAATTCAGAACATGATAATACTTTAAATCAATTATTAGTGGAATTGGATGGTTTTGGTTCTAATACAGAAATTATCGTTATAGCTGCTACCAATCAACCGGAAATGTTGGATTCGGCTCTTTTAAGACCGGGTAGATTTGATCGTCGTTTTGCTATTAATTTACCTAGTGCGAAAGATCGTAAAGCCATTTTAGAATTACATGCTAAAAACAAACATTTTAGTCCAAATGTTAATTTAACTGAAATTGCCGAACAAACTATTGGATTTAGTGGAGCTCAATTAGAAGGAGTTTTAAATGAAGCCGCTTTATTAGCAGTACGTCGTCGTAGTTTACATATAGAACCTCAGGATGTTAATGAAGCAATTGATCGTATATTAATTGGTTCTACAGTTAAAAAAGATTTTTTATCTAAAAAAGAAAAAAAATTAGTTGCATATCATGAAGCAGGACATGGCGTTTTAGCTGTTGTTTTAGATAATATCGAAAAAGTTCGCAAAATTACTATTATTCCTAGAGGTTCGGTGGGTGGATATAATCTTATATCTCCTGATAGTGAAACTTCTAATTTCAAATCAAGAAAAAAATTAATTATTGATATTGCTATTTCTTTAGGTGGTAGAGCTGCAGAAGAGATTTTTTTAGATGATATTTCTAATGGAGCATATGCGGATTTCCATCATGCTAGTGATATTGCGAGAAAAATGGTAATTGAATATGGTATGAGTAATGTAGGTTTAGTTCAATTTAGTCAAGCTGAACGAAATTTTTCGGATTCTAAAGCTTCAGAGATAGATTTAGAAGTTAAAAATATTATTGCAGAATGTTATCAATTAGCTAAAAAAGCACTTTTAGATCATAAAATTTTTGTTCATAATTTAGTTGATTATTTATTAAAAGTAGAAACTTTAGTAACTAAAGATGTCAAAGAGATATATTTAACAGGTAAATTAAGTTGGTTTGATCAAGAACAAAACTCAAATTTAGATTTTCCGAATGATAAAAATGCTAATTTTATAGAAGAACAACATGATATACCAAATGTTTCTGATGTTATTGAACATAATGAATCATCTGATAACATTTCGGATTTAAAAAACTCTGAAAAAAAAGATTTATCAGAAAAAAATAATAATTCATAATGAATTTATCTTAATATATTAAGATATTCGTTATGTAGATAAATAAAGAAATTTTATTTTTTGGATTTAGGTTTTATGATACAAAAGTTTATTGTTACGAAAGATTTTAATGGTTATCGTTTAGATTATTTTGTTACTAGTAAAATTGGTTTTACTAAAAGTCAAGTTCAGAAGTTAATTACTAATCAAAAAGTTTTAGTAAATAATAGTTTAGCAAAAAAAAGTGCTATTTTAAAACATCAAGATGTGGTAATGATAAATTTAGCGGAATTAATTAAAAAATATAATTATTTATATCCTGTTAATTTAAATTTAGAAATCGTTTATGAAGATGATTATTTAGCTGTGATTAATAAACCTTCTAATTTAATAGTTCATCCTTCGGTTAGTTTTCGAGGCATTACTTTAGTTAATGGTTTATTATATCAACTTAAAGATTTTAATAAAATGCCTTGGGATGAACGTATGGGTATTATTCATCGTTTAGATAAGGATACTACAGGTTTAATTTTAGTAGGTAAAACTATAGAAGTAGTCGATAAAATGCAAAAATTGTTACAAAGTAAAGGTGTTAAAAGAATATATTACGCTTTAATTGAAGGTTTTTTAAATAATGCGGGTACTATTAATTTACCTATTAAAAGAGATTATCATAATCCTTTGAAAATGTCTGTAACATCTCAAGGTAAAATAGCTATTACACATTTTACTACTCTAAAAAAATTTAATAATTATTCTCTTGTGGAACTCCAATTAGAAACAGGACGTACTCATCAAATTCGTGTACATTTAAGTTATTTAAAACATCCTATTATAGGAGATTCTTTGTATAATAAAAAAAAATATCTAGTTTCTTCTCAACTTTTACATGCTAAAAAATTATATTTTATGCATCCTTGGATAGGGAAAGAATTACAATTTGATATTCCTTTGCCTAAGGATTTTTCCGAATTTATAAAGTTTTTAGAATAATTTTCTTTATTTTCTTTAATTATATTTAAAATATCCCAATAGTCGATATTTTAAATATAATTTTATTTTTTTAAAATATGTTAATTAAGTTTTAAATTTACAATTATTTTTTTGAAATATTAGGAGAAATTTTATTATGTATTTGCAAAAATTGCAAACGCAAATTACTAATCTTTTAAATGTAAAATTTAATATTAAATCTATAGTTAAATATTATGATAAAGATTTATTATGGGATTTTTATTTACCTTTATTTATTTATCGCAATCAATGGAATAATGATTTATCAAAGATATTTCATGATTTTAAAAAAATTTTATTAACTTTACCAGAAATATCTGAAGTTAATTTAGACAAAGGTTTTTTGAATATTAAATTGCAAAGAGCTTTAATTAGTCAGAAAATTTTAAGTTCAATTTATACATTATCTTCTGATTATGCCCAAAAGACTAGTAATAATCAGATTGTTATTTTGGATTATTCTTCTCCTAATATTGCGAAAAATTTTTCTATTGGTCATTTACGTTCAACTATTATAGGTAATGCTTTAAAAAATATTTATCAAAAGTTGGGATTTAATACTATTAGTATTAATCATTTAGGAGATTGGGGAACTCAATTTGGTCAAATGATTTTAGCTTATCAAAAATGGGGTAAAGAAAATTTAATTTTGAATAATCCTATTGATGAATTACAAAAACTTTATATTTTGTTTCATCAACGAGCAAAAAAAGATACTAGTCTTCATTTAGAAGCTAAAAATATTTTTAAAAAATTAGAAGAAAAAGATGAAAATATATTTAAATTATGGCGTTTTTTTAGACGTATTTCTTTAAAAGAGTTTAAAAAAATTTATAAATTATTAGGCATTTCTTTTGATTTTTATATAGGAGAATCTTTTTATCATCGAAAAGCTTTACAATTAGTTAAAAAATTATATAAACAAAAGTTAATTATTATTGATAAAAAAGCTTATATTTTTCCTTTAAAAGATATTCCTTCGGCTTTAATACAAAAAGATAATGGCAGCACTCTTTATTTAACTAGGGATATAGCTTGTTTGTTATATCGTGCTAAAAAATTTAATTTTCACAAACTTTTATATGTAGTAGGCAATGAACAAAAATTGCATTATCAACAGTTAATTGAAATTATTAAACAAATGGGATATCATTTTGATATTAAACATATTAATTTTGGTTTGATTTGTTTAAATAAAATTAAAATTTCGACTCGAAAACATCAAGATTATAAATTAATAGATATTATTTATCATACTCGAAATAAGATTGAAAAAATTATTAAAAAAAGAAATAAAAATTTATCTAGGATAAATATAAATAAAATAGCAGAAAAAATTGCTATTGGTGCAATTTTTTTTAATGATTTGAAAAACGATCGTCATTTAAATATTGATTTTAATTTAGAAAATATGATTCAGTTTGAAGGTAATACAGGACCTTATTTGCAATATACTTTGGTACGTTTGAAGTCAATTATGACCAAAATACAATTTGATATTACTTTAGATGAATTAAATTGGTCATGTTTAACTAATTTTTTTCAAAAGGATTATTATTTTATTATTGTTAAATTGTTAGATGATTTCCCTGTTATTTTAGAAAAGATTATTAAAAATAATATGCCTAGTTTATTAGCTCGTTATTTATTTAAATTATCAAAATATACTAATTATTTTTATGAACAAGAAAAAATTTTAACTTCTGATTTGGAATTAAAAAAAGGACTTATTTTATTAATTAAAAGTATTTGTATAGTTTTAGAAGAAGGATTAAAATTATTAGGAATTCCTATTGTAGTGCAGATGTGAAGTTATTGTGATAATATAAATTATGATCTAAAAAAATTAAAAATTAATTTATGTAGATAAATGGTTATAGTTTTTTATATTTTATTTTTTATAACATAGTGGTAGTGGTATTTGAGCTAAACAAAATTATATTATTTTAATAAATCTATGTAAGCATATTAATTTTGAGTTATAAATATTTTTTAGTTTAAAAAAATTTAATAAAAATATTTATATTATTTTATTAAATTTGTTATTTTTTTGAATTTTGTAAATGAATAAAGGAAATTATAGAAATAATATGATTTGGATTTTAATTGCTATTTTATTAGGAAGTTTAAGTATATTTTTATTAGTATATTTTAGGTTTTTGCAAAATAAAAAATTTATTATTTTGATAATAAGTATTTTTATTGTAATAATGTTATGGATTATTATAAAACATTATCTAAAAAACAATAATGATTCAAATGAAAAAAATAAAAATGTTTTAACTTTAGGCTTGACAGCTCCAGTACAAGATGGTTTCGGTATATTCGGGCAAGGTGCTAATACAGTTATTAATAGTCATATTCGGGATTTATTGCATGAATATTTGATAAAAGCATATCCTTTAAAAGAAAATGATTACTATACAAAAAATTATAAACCTCGTCTTCTTGTTTCTATGCCTTTAAAACAAACACAAGGTGAATTTGCTGGATATTATAAATGTAATTTAATACCAGGAATTAAATTCCATAATCAACGTTTATTAACTAATCAAGATATTGTAAATAATTTTATTTATAATCAAGAAAAAGGCGGCGAACATTCTGGATTTATTCAAGATATTAAAATAGATAATGATGATATAAATTGTTTTTTTATTCTTTTTACTGATGATCAAGATCCGTTAAATTATCATCATTTAAGCAAAGTCCCTATTATTATGTTTGAAGAAGGAAATCCTAAAGTTCCTAATCGTCGAATCGGATTAGGTCCATTTAAATTAAAAGAATTTGATAATAATAACATTAAATTAGAACGTTTTAATGATTATTATAAAAAAGATGATTATATTGAAAGTAATATTCAACAAATAAAAGCTTGTTATATTCCTGATATTCAAACTATAAATATGCATCTTAAAAAAGGCGATATTGATATATCTTTTGTTCCTCTTGATAAAACTTCATCAAAAGATTTATCTCGTAATTCTGATTTGCAAATTATCAAACCAGAATCACTTGTTATGACCTATTTATTTTTAAATTGTCAAAAATTATCTTTAGAAGAACGCCGAAGTATTGTTGAGGCATTGAGTCCAGAAAAAAAACAACAATTTTTAAATCAATTAGGCGAAGATTCGAAACGTTATCAAGTCGTTAATAGCGTTTCAGATCCTCGTATGATAGGTTATTTAGCGAAACCTAATTTTGATAATGATTGTAAAAGTAAAAAACCTGGTTTTGGTAAAGAAATAATGTTTTTTAGTATTAATGCAACATCTCCTATATCTTATCGTTATGCTAGTCGTGTTACTGATTTTTTACAAAAAGAAGGTTTCAAAATTAAGCATGAAGTTAGAGAATTAAATGAATTAGCTAATCAAGGAGAAAAAGGTGAATTTGATATTTTAATGATTTCTGAAAATTTTGAAGATATTACTCCTTATTATGTTTTGAATTATTTTTTTGGTCCTAAAGAAAAAGGAGGCTCTATGAGTTGGCATCAATTATCAGATAATGGAGAAATTTTTCAATATTTAAATAATTTAAAATCAAATATTGGTGAACCTGGTTATGATCAAAAAGTTCGTGATTTTCATCAATTTTTATTTAATAAATATGCTATTATTCCTTTTTATTGTCAAAAATATTCTGAAATAGCTATACGTAAAAATGTAGTTAATTTTAATATTAATATACTTGGGAATCCTGATATTACTAAATTGCGTAAAATTTAAATTCATTAAATTTGTTAAATATAATTTTTTTAATTTTTAATAAAATTATGTGGTAGGTTAAAGGGGAAAATTTAATTAAATGTTTTTGAACAAATATTTTGTCAAAAAATTACTTTATATCGGATTAATTTTTTTAATTGTTACTATATTAATTTTTAGTTCTATGAAATTTTTTTCTGATCCTGTTGTATCTTTATTAGGTTATAAAAGCACTTATCAACAACGGGAACAATTAAGGATTCAATTAGGATTGGATAAATCTTTTTTAGAACAATTTTTCAGATATTTTTATAATATCGTTTTTAAATGGGATTTTGGCAATTCGTATGTATATCCTGAAATTTCAGCTTTAAGTTTATTTATAAGATCTTTCAAAATAACTTTTATAATTGCTTGTTGTAGTTGTTTAATAGCTTCATTAATAGGGATTTTTTTAGGTTATTTATCGGCTAGAAATTATAAAGGTAAAATAGATTATATTTTGATTTTTGCATCTATTTTATTTATTTCTATGCCTAGTTTTATTATTGGCTTTTTATTACAGTATTTTTTGGCATTTTATTTTAATTTATTACCTATTTCAGGATTAGATCAAATTAAATCATGGATTTTACCTATTGCTTCTTTAAGCTTGGTAGCGGTTTTTTCAATTTTTCGCATTGCTCGTTCCACTTTAATATCAGTTTCGAATCAACCTTTTGTTATAGCTGCTAGAGCAAAAGGGTTATCTCAAGAAAGAATTTGGTTTAAACATATATTTAAAAATTCTTTAGTTCCTATTTTTACTCATGTTAGTTTAATTTTTAATTTTATGTTAAGCGGCGCTATTGTTTTGGAAAGTATTTTTAATTTAAAAGGTTTAGGTTTATTAATGTTTGATTCTTTTAATCAACGAGATCTTCCTGTTCTACAGTGTTGTGTAATTATGTTATCTTTAGTTATTAGTTTAATTGGAATTTTAGTAGAATTATTATGTTATTTTATCGATCCAACTTTTACTAAAAAGTAATTTTTACCTTAAAAAATAGGAGGTATTTTTATTATTATTTGGAAAAAAATATTTTATTTTTTGAATTTTTTATTTAAAAAAAATAAGATTTTATTAATCGGTTTATTATTATTATTTTTTTTATTAGGAATAACTTTTATTCTTCCTATGATTATGCCTCAAAAAGCTTCTATGTGGGATTCTACATATGAATCTTTTTTGGAACCCGGATCTAGTCATTGGATCGGTACAGATTCTTTAGGTCATGATGTTTTTTCTTATTTGATTAGAGGGACCGTGACATCTTTATATATAGCAGTTATTTCTGTTTCTATTAGTTTTATTATAGGCGGATTTTTAGGAATTTTAGGTGGTTATTTTTCGGGATTTTGGGATATTATAACTAATTTTATTTGTGATTATTTAATTGTTTTTCCAGATTTTATTTTAGCATTTTTAATTATGTTTTTTTTAAAAACTGGGATTTATCAATTAATTATGGTTTTATCTATATGTTATTTACCGACATTTATTAAAAATATAAAAAACGCTACTATTAAAATAACTCGTCAAGATTTTGTCAAAAATGCTTTAGCTTTAGGAGCTAATCATAGTTATATTATTCGAAAACACATTTTTCCTCATTTATTACCGACTTTATTAATTAGAATAGCTTTAAGTTTAAGTAGTGTTATTTTAGTGGCGTCTTCTTTTGGTTTTATTGGGATTGGTTTAGATAATTCTATTCCTGAATGGGGGCTTTTATTAAGTTTGAATAAAACTTATATCTATATATATCCGAGATTATTCTTTTTTCCAATGATGTTTATCATTTTTACTAATTTAGCTTTTAATTTTATAGCAGAAGGTATTAATGAATTTATTGAATAATTGATTTTTTAATAAAATAATCTTTTTTCAAGGAAAGAGGTATGAATAATGTATATAAATAAATCCGAAATCTTATTTAAAATTGAAAATTTGAATAAATATTTTATGGTTAATAACAAAATATTCCGAGCTAATGATAATATTAATTTATCTATTTTCAAACAAGAAACTTTAAGTATTATTGGTGAATCAGGTTCGGGAAAATCTACTTTAGGTCAATTAATTTTACAATTACAACAAAATAATCAAGGGAATGTTTGGTATTTTCCTGATGATGATTTAAATATTAATTTAAGTCTTTTAAAACCTAATCAAATGAAAATTTGGCGTCCTGATTTACAAATTATTTTTCAAAATTCTTTTTCCGCTTTAAATCCTAAATTTAAAGTTCGTGATATTATTGGTGAAGGATTAATTATTCATCAAAAGGTTTTTGGTTATCAAGATCCTAGATATTATCAACAAATTATAGATATTATGAATAAATGCGGTTTGTCTTCTGAATTAATGGAACGTTATCCGGCTGAATTGAGTGGAGGCCAAAGGCAAAGAGTTAATATAGCTAAAACATTAATTTTAAAACCAAAATTTGTAGTTTGTGATGAAATTGTTTCTGCATTAGATGTAACTGTTCAAAAACAAATTTTAGATCTTTTAAATGATTTTAAAAAAAAATATAAAGTTACTTATTTATTTATCTCTCATGATTTAGGAGTAGCTCAATATATTAGTGACAGAATTGGAGTAATGTATAAAGGTCAATTGGTAGAATTAGCTCCAACAAAAGAAATTTTTCAAAAACCTATGCATTTTTATACAAAAGAGTTATTAAATGCGATTCCTCGTATTCCTTATTATGAAACTAAATGTTAAAAATATCTTTATAATCAGTTTATTTGATAAATAGTTTTAATTTATAATCACGTGGATTACCATAAATCTCTAAAGGTACATTCGTTTCGTTATAAAAATTTAATTCAATGAATTAAAAAAATATTTTATTGATTTATATTATATTTTAATAATTTAGAGTAGGAATTATTTGTAATAGATATGAACCGGAATATAAATTTGGTTATTGCAATATAAATAATTCTATTCCTATATTAAAAGGGATGAAAAAATATGAGTTTGTTACAAGTAAAAAATTTACATACTTATTTTCAATTTGAAAATTCTTTAATTAAAGCTGTGAGAGGAGTTAATTTTGAAGTTAAAGAAAAAGAAACTTTAGCTATTATAGGCGAGTCTGGTTCTGGAAAAAGTCAGATTGCTTTATCAATTTTAAAACTTTTACAAACTAATCAAAAAATTGTTCAAGGAAAAATTATTTTTAATCAAGAATTGATTTCTGATTTCGATGAACAGCAAATGCGTAAAATTCGTGGTCAAGAGATTAGCATTATTTTTCAAGATCCTGTATCAAGTTTAAATCCTTTATTAAAAATTAAAACACAAATTTTTGAAATTTTAAAATTACGCAAAGGTTTATACGGAAAACAAGCTCTTATTCAAGCTATAAAATTATTAGAACAGGTAGAAATTTCAGATCCTTATAAAATTTTGGAATCTTATCCATATCAATTATCTGGAGGATTATGTCAGAGAGTATCTATAGCTATTTCTTTAATTTGTCGACCAAAATTGTTGATTGCAGATGAACCTACTACTGCTATAGATGTTATAGCTCAAAAAGAAATTTTGCATTTAATCAAAGATATGCAAAAAAAATATAATATGTCTATGATTTTTATTACACATGATTTAAGTATTGTTGCTTCTTTGGTTGAAAATATTATTGTTTTATATAAAGGTATGATTGTTGAAAAAGCTCCTTGTAAAAAAATTTTTAGTAACCCTATGCATCCTTATACTAAAAAATTGTTAAATGATTTTTTATTAACTAGTATTTATCGTTCTAGTATTCAACCTAATGAAAATTTTTATAATACTGAAAATGAAGTTTTTGATTTTCGTAATTTTAAAAATTATGCAGAACCAGATTTAGATTTATACCAAGTATCTGATGAACATTTTATTAGTTGTACTTTAAAAAAATAATTTTTTATTATAATTGAGATGTTTATTATTAGAAATTTTAATTTAATATTTAACAAAAGGATAAAGATAATTTTATAATGTTAGTTTGCAATAAAATTGATAAATGTTTTAAATCGAAAAAAGATTCTATTTCTGTTTTAAAAGGAATTAATCTATCTTTATCATCAGAAGGTTTAGTTTTTATTGTAGGAAAATCTGGTAGTGGTAAAACTACTTTGATGAATATATTAGGTGGTTTGGAGAAAATTTCTGATGGAGATGTTATTTTTAAAAATAAATCTTTTCGAAATTTTAATGAAAGTGATTTCAATCATTATAGAAATCAATCAGTTGGCTTTATTTTTCAACATTTTAATTTAATCAATGATTTGACAGTATTTCAAAATATATCAATTGTTTTAGAATTGCAAGGTAAAAAAGTTGATGATAAAGTAATCAATAATATTCTAAATGAGGTAGATTTAGCTGGTTTTGGTTCTCGTAATGTTAATGAATTATCAGGAGGTCAAAAACAACGAGTAGCTATCGCGAGAGCTATGATTAAGGAACCTGATTTTTTAATAGCTGATGAACCAACAGGAGCTTTAGATAGTGTAACGGGAGAACAAATATTAAAGTTGTTTTCAAGAATTGCTAAACAAAAATTAATTATTTTGGTTTCGCATGATTTAGAAATGGCTCATAAATATGCAGATCGTATCATTGAATTAAAAGATGGTCAGATTATTAAAGATCAAATCAGAAAATCTAAAAATATTTTTGTAGATATTTCGGATTTTGATGTAAAAAATAAAGAATTAACAAATAGTAACCTTATTTGTTCAAAAACAATGAGTTCTAAGTTTTTTTCAAAATTATCTTTTTGTATGGCTTTGAATAATATGAAAACCAAAGCTATTTCATTATTTTTTAATATTTTGTTAACAACTTCTTTTTTTCTTTATTAGGTTTTGTATCAGTAATTTATTTTTTTAAATCTTCGTATGCTATTAAATCAGTTTTACAAAACCATTCTGAAAAAAATTTTGTTTTTTTTAAAGGTTTAGTTTCTAATCAATATTTTGAAACATTTCGAAATATGTCAACGATGACTTTTGATGAATTTAATTTATTGAAGCAAAAAAATCCGAAAGTTTATTTGCAACCCATGATAAGTTATGAATTGATGAATGTTAAAAAGGAATATGATTCCAATGTTTTTTTGTTGGTAATGTTGTTGATTGTATAGAAACATCAGAAAATTAAAAATTTTGGAGCGCAATTGGTTATCGTAAACCATTAAATTTTGATAAAAATAAAATTTATATTTCTCGAAATTTTTATGATTTTTTACAATATTATAAGCGGTCAGAAAAGTTAAACAATATTCCTATTAATTCGAAAATATTACCACAACTATTGGATAAATCTGTTGTAATTGAAATGACAGATGATCAGTATATACCTCGTATTAAAAATTATAATAATTTTAATTAAGAGTATAATAAATTAAAATTAAATAAAAAAACAAGTTTTTTTAGTTCTATGAAACTTGCGTTTTTAGAACAGTATTATTGGGTCGAAAATTGTTTTGGTAATCAAAATATAGTTTTATTACCTACAAAAATAATGAATGAAATTATAACTCCGGATCTTATACAAAAAGGTTATAACGAAGATAAAACTTTTAAGTTTTGTAAAATAATAGGTTGTACTAAAGATCTATCTAAGATGGAAATAGATGATTTGGTTGATAATTATTATCATTTGTAGGGCGCCAAAGAGGCCTAAATTTCGTGCTATTTAACCAATAGCCAGGGCCGATAAACTCTGAATGGGTATGGTCGGTCTGATAAACGAAAGAATATCAAATTACAGCAGACTATAAAAGCGGGTTGCGACGAAAGCAAATTAGTCAAGAAGACTCCGCCACCAAATAATTCCATGGAGAAGCCTGAGATGGCCTAAGAAGGAAATTGATGTAATACCAAAACCTGCTCGAAAGTTGCTTAAACGAGCAGTCCAGAGTCTACCAGTACATATACTAGGTATTGGGTAGTTTATCAAATAATAAACCTGGAATCAGCCTCTTAACGAGGATACTTCCCCTACAGAATTAAGGTAGAAATTTAGCGTAACTTGGAGAATCCTAAAACTGGGTAATTAAATTTACAAATCGGGAAACAAAAGCCCTGATGGTCAAGGATAAAGCATCTTTTTAGTAGTCGTAAGGGTAAACCTAAATTTGGAATAATTTAGTTAATCGACTTACCGAGAAGAGAGTTAATCACTCTTATAGGGCGAAAAAAAGAAAGTAATTTACTATTTATTCAATGGTATCGGGAAAGGAGTTGATATATTATGTCAACAACAGTTTCACCAGAAACTAAACTTTTACGAACATTGAATAAAATTCAATATTGTTCATCAAATGGTTACTCTTTAAAAAGAGAACTCCAGCAAGGAATGAATAACTTTTACAACACGTTAACAGCATTTAATAGAATCGCGGCTAACAAGGGAGCGGGTACCCCCGGAATCGACAATAAAACCATCGATGGGATTAATCTAGAAAGATTAGAAAGATACC
>JAUZIB010000009.1:0-23057 GCA_032887715.1 Candidatus Phytoplasma australasiaticum | reverse complement strand
GTGGTGACACGAAGTTAAATCCTGATAAGGAGTAAATTATGGAAAGCGGTGTGCTTGGAAACTTGCTCGCACCGTTTGGACGGGGGCTGTTGGTAATATTTGATAGAGAAAAACAAAGCTTATCAGAGAAACGCCAATAATCTATCCGTATCTTGGGAAATGTATGTAGTGTTTGTGCTTAAGAAAAAAATAACTTAAGGCATTTAAATTTATTTAAATGACGGCTTTGAAATTCTAATAACTTATTTATAAAGTAAAATAAGTTGATGAATGTAAAAATAAAGTGCCACAGAGACGAATTGATTAGAAATGATCAAGTGAAACGCGGTAAACCCCTCAAGCTAGCAACCCAAAAAAAGGTAGGGGCATATAAAAATTAATATTCCCTTTTACGTAATATAAAAAAATTAATTTTTATACTATTTTAAAAATAGAGATAAATGATCACACTTATTGATGAAATAAGAACAGAACATGGCTTATGCACATTATTTTCTTATCTGGAGAATCTTTTTTTAAAAAAGATTCTCTTTTTATTTATTTTAAATGTTATAATTATTAATTTAAAAAAAATTATAATAGTATAATAATATAGGTTATGATTTGCCAAGTAGGAGTTTTTACATTATATGAATAAAGAAGATATGACAGAACAAGAAACGATTAGAAGAGTTAAGTTAGATAATTTAAGAAAAAATAATGTAGAACCTTTTTGTAATAAATTTATAGAAACCGAATCTATTAGTTCTTTATTGTTTAAATATAGCTCTTGGACAGCTAATCAATTGGAAAAAGTTCAAATATTAGTCTCTGTAGCTGGCCGAATTATTTTAAACAGAATACAAGGTAAAGCTGGTTTCGCTAATATACGCGATTTTGAATCTGATATACAAATTTATATTCGCCACGATAACATTACAGAACAAGAATTTAAAATTTATAACTTGTTGGATTTAGGTGATATTATTGGCGTTACAGGTATATTATTTAAAACGAATACAGGTGAATTGACTATTAAAATTTTTAAATTAGTTATTTTAAGTAAAAGTTTGCGACCTCTTCCTGATAAATATAAAGGTTTACAAGATAAAGAAGTAATGCGAAAAAAACGTTATTTAGATTTGATTGTTAATCCTAAAACTCGTAAAACTTTTGTAGATAGGGTCAAAATTATTCGTTTTATTAGAGATTTTTTTAATAGTGAAAATTTTTTAGAGGTTGAAACAGCTGTATTAAATTCTTGTGTTGGCGGCGCTAATGCTCGACCTTTTGTGACTTATCATAATGCTTTAGCAGCTAATTTTTATTTAAGAATTGCTACAGAAATTTCGTTAAAAAAGTTAATTATAGGTGGTATAAAAGCTGTTTATGAAATAGGGAAAGTATTTCGTAATGAAGGTGTTGATGCTAGTCATAATCCTGAATTTACCACTATAGAAGCTTATTTGGCTTACGCTAATATGGATACTATGATGTCTTTAGTTGAAAAATGTTTGAAAGAAGTTTGTTATAAACTTTTAGGTAAGTTAGATTTTAATTATCAAGGAAATTTAATTAAATTTGATCATTTTTATAAATATGATATGATCGAAATTATTAAACAAAAAACTAATATTGATTTTAATCAGAATATGTCTTTATTAGAGTGCCAAAAGTTAGCTCAAAATTACGATATTACTTTAGAAGATTTTTACAAAAAAGGTCATATTATATCTGCTTTTTTTGAGAAATTTGTTGAACCATATTTGATACAACCTACTTTTATTTGTAATTATCCTATAGAAATTAGTCCTTTAGCTCAAGTACATCCGAAAAATCCCCAATTAACAGAAAGATTTGAATTATTTGTGGCTGGTAAAGAATTGGTTAATGCTTTTAGTGAATTAAATGATCCTATTGAACAAAGAAAACGCTTTGAAGAGCAGATATTACAAAAGTCATTAGGTAATGATGAGGCTCATGAATTAGATGAAGATTTTATAGAAGCTTTAGAATATGGTATGCCCCCAACTGGTGGTTTAGGTATAGGAATAGATCGTTTAATAATGTTATTAACTGATAATTCTAATATTCGTGATGTTATTTTGTTTCCTCATTTAAAAAAGTAACATATTAATCATAATATTATGTATAATTAATTATTAATTTGTTGTTCTATTTTTTATTAGTGAAGGATTGATAATAATGAACAATTTATTTTTATTTTGTAAAATAAAAAAGTTATTTTTATATTTTTTGAAAATTATAAACAATTCTCAAATTAATTCTGATATGTATTATGAAAATATGGATAATATTTATATTATTAAATTAGCTGATAAAATTATAGAACAATTTTCATTGTCAGAAATAACAATAAATATTGAATTTTTACAAGAGCATTTATTATATTATCTTCAAGAACAAGAATCGTTTTTACCTACTCAAGAATATAATTTATATATGATTATAATATTTTTAGAATCTTTTTATTTTGCTGAATTTCAAATATTAAATCATGATGAAAATGCTAATATTTTAAATTATTTTGAAACGGAGTATGATAAACGAAATTTAAAAAAAATTTTTAATTAAATAGTATTTATTAATTATAATTTATAATTTTTTGTATAATCGGAGCGATTTTATTATATTAATTGTTTAGGAATATAATGTTATTTGTTATTGGTAAGAAAGTGTTTTACGTATTATGATAGGGGTTTTTTATTTACAAAGTTTTTATAGTATTAAAAAAAGTGTTCATTCAGTGGAATCTTTAGTGAAAAAAGCTTATGAAAGTAAATATGATTTTGTGGCTTTAAGTGATATTGAAAACTTATACGGAATGATTCAATTAATTAAGTTTTGCCGCGAATATAAAATTAAACCTATTATAGGAGTGCAAATTTATATTTATTTTGATCTTTTAAAATATCGCGATATTAAAATTAGTTTTTTAATTTATGCTTTGGATAATGATGGTATTAATAATTTAATTAAGATTTTAAATTTTATTCAATTAAATAATAAAATAACTGTAATGGATCTTCAAAAATTTCAAGATGGTATTTTTTGTATTTTATCTAATTTAGATTTTATTTTATGTGATATTTTAAAAGATGAAATTATGAATTTAACTAGTTACGAAAATAAAACTCTTTTTATTTTTGAAACTTTGCGATATTTTCAAAAAAATATTAAAAAATTATTTTTTGGATTTTCGTTACAATCTTTTTTATTACAAGATTATGCAGGTTTTTTTTTAAATATAGCTAAAAAATTAAATTTAAAAGTGGTTTTAGTTAATAAAACTAATTATTTAGTTTCGGAAGAAAAATTAATTTATCAATATTTGTATAAAATAAATAATTATCAAAATAATATTAAAAAAATTATTAATTCTCAGCAAATTGATGAACAAATTACTTTAGATGTTGAATTTATTGATTACCAACAAATTCAAGAACGTTATCAATTTTATAATATTAATGATTTTAAATTATTTCTTGATTTAGAAAAATTTTTGCCATTCATTAAATATGATATTTCTCCTCCTTCAAATGTATGTGATTTTAAACATGATTTAGATTGCGATAATTTTAAATATTTACAAAAAAAAGCTAATAATTTTTTAACCTATTATTTGCAAAAAAATATAAAGATAAAAAAACACATTTTTTATATTCAACAATTACAAAAAGAATTAATTTTGATTAAAAAAATGAATTATGTTGATTTTTTTTTAATTGTTTTTGATTTAATACAATATGCTAAAAATAACAAAATTTTAATAGGACCCGGAAGAGGTTCTTCAGTTGGTTCTTTATTATGTTTTTGTTTAGGAATTACTGAGATTGATCCTGTAAAATATAATTTGCTTTTTGAGAGATTTTTAAATTTTCAACGAACAACTGTTCCTGATATTGATATAGATGTACCTGACGATCAAGTTACTAGAATGGTGAAATATCTTGTTGATAAATATGGAATTGAACATATCGCTAATTTAATTACTTTTCAGAAATATTCTAAAGATTCTTTTCTTATGGATTTAAAATTAATTAACAAAAATGGTATTGATATTAATGTATCTCACGCTAAAGCGATTTGTTCTCAGTTTGCCTTTATTATCCAAGGTATTCCGAGATTAGTTGGTACTCATCCTTCTGGAGTCATTATCACTAAATTAGATTTATCTAAATATTTACCTATTAAAAAAAATTCTAATAATTCTGTTATATTATATCGTGTGCAATTCGATCATAAACAATTAGAACAATTAGGTTTTATTAAATTAGATTTGTTAAATTTGCGAAATCTTTTTTTAATTAATAAAATTGTTACTTTAATTGAACAAATAACTCGAATTAAAATAGATTTAGCGAGTATACCGTTAAATGATTCTAATACTTACAATATATTACAACAAGGAGATACCAATTATATTTTTCAATTAGAATCTTTATCTGCTCGAAAAGTTATTGAACGTCTTAAACCTAAAACATTTGAAGATTTGGTTGCTGTTTTATCTTTTAATAGGCCTGGTGCTATCAAATTTGTAGATCTTTATATAAAAAATAAAATAAATCGAGAATCAAAATTTATTGGTATAGAAATTGTAGATAATATATTATGTGATACTTATGGCGTTGTTTTATATCAAGAACAAATAATGAGGATAGCTTCAGAATTTGCAGGTTATAATTTAGGACAAGCAGATTTATTTATGAGACAGATTATGGCTAAATCTTCCGAATCTGTTAAAATTAATTTAAAAAAGAGTTTTATTGCTCAAAGTGTTTTATATCAAAGGACAGATGAAATGGCTAGTCAAGTTTATGATTATATCGCAAAATTTTCTAATTATATTTTTAATAAAAGTCATGGTGTAGCATATGCTTTAATAAGTTATAGAATGGCTTATTTAAAAGCTAATTATTTGCTTTATTTTGGTATAGTTTATGCAGAAGAATATCCATATGATTATGCCACTATTCGAACATGGTTATTACAAATTAAAAAATATATTAAAATACAAAAACCTCATATTTTATATAGCGATGCTAGTAGTTTTCGTATTTTAAATAATCAACTTTTTTTACCCTTAAATTTTATTAGAGATATTAGTTTGGAAATATGCCGCGCTCTTATAAAAGAACGTTCTATAAGAAAATTTGAAAATTTTGATGATTTTAAAATAAGATTAAAAAATATTTTAAATAAGGAATCATTACAAAGATTTATTTTTGCTGGAGCTTTAGATAACGTATTCGCTTTAACTCGTATACAATTATTGCAAGATTGTGATTTTAATTATATAGAGCATAGTCAATATTTAAATAATTTTCGTAAAAAAGGATTAAAAGATAATTATGATCAATTAATTTTAAACAATAATTTTAAAAATGCTTTTAAATTGAAATTAGATATTATTGATTAATAATAATTTTGTAAAATAGGAGGAAATAATAAATTTTGTTCAAAAAAAAGTGGGATATTTTTGGGAAATATTTAATAGATAGTAAATTTCGGAAACAATCGTGGTTTATTATTTTAGTTTATAGTGTTAATTTTTTAGGTTTTTTATTGATTATTTCATGGAAATTAAATAATAGAACTGTATATCAAAATAATCAAATAAATTTTTCTAATGTTTTTAATATTCATCAAATATATCAATTTCAAATTAATGATCGACAAGAATTAGAAGAAACTATTATTTTTTTAAAATCTATGTTTATTGGTATTATTAATGGCATTTGTTTTATGAGCTTACGAAGAGGCATTTTAGGAATTACTTTAGGTACTTTTATCGGAGCATTTTTAGGGCTTAGTGTAGGTATGATTTATCCATCAATTATTTATTTTTTTGAATTAATTTATAAAGGAGCTTTTAAAGTTTAAAGAAAATAATATTTAATTACGGTAATAGTTTTGCAAAGTAATTAATATTTTTTTTATGTTTATGCGCTTGTTGAATAATTGTATATTACGTAAAGTTATCTTAGTAAGTTATTTTCTATCTTTAGTTATTTTCATAGATTTAGTATTTGGAAAAGTTTTAACTTCATTTTTGTATTTGCCTTTAGGTGGCCAATTATTTAAAATTTCTTTAGTGATTTTGTGTTTATCAGGTATTTATAATAATTTTTTAATTCATTTATTAATTTGTTGTTTATATGCTGTTTTTCATTTAATAAAAAGTTATAATTTTTTAATCTCTTTAAATCAAATTTTCTTATTGAATAAAATCCAATTATTTATTTCGTGTATTTTTGATTATATTTTACCAGATTTATTAATGAGTTTAGTAGGAGTTTTTATTAATAAAAAAGCATTTATTACTAAAAATAAAAAAAATATTTTTTTTGGTTTATTATTGGTATATTCTTTAAGAAGTTGTTGTTTTTTTATTTCAAGTTATTGGGTTTATGCCAATATGCAATTATCTTTAAGCAATTTATGGTATGATTGGTTTTTTAATTTATTTCATTTAAAAAATGTTAATAATCAAATATTATTAATTTGTTTGACTTATTGTTTAGGGATTTTTATTATTAATTTTATTTTAAGTAATATATTATTGTTTTTTATATTATCAAAAATTACTTATTTTTTTGATAAATATTTATAAAATTTGCTTTTTTAGTGTTAAAATAATTATTATGGTTAAATTAAATTTCTTTTATTATTATTTGGTCGAATAAATTTAATATTAAGAAATATGTTTTGTGCTTAAAATATAGATACTTATTCGAAGAGGTGATTAGATATTTGTTATTATCAAATGCCAAAAATTGTTAATGAAAAAGATATTAATGAAATATTTTCTATTCAAAAATTATTATTTCAAAACGGCTTAACAAATGATTTAGTTCATGAATATGTTATAATTAAAAATTTAAATGATAAATTAATTGGAGTAGTTGGTCGATACTATAATAATATTCGATGTTTAGCGGTAGATCCGGAATATCAAGGTTATAATTTGTCTAATGTATTGATTAGTTATATTATTAAAAGAATTTATCAAGAAAATTTTAATGAAATTTTCGTTTTTACAAAACCTGTTAATTTTGCTATTTTTAAATACTTAGGTTTTAAAATGATTTATTGTAATGAAGAATTCGGTTTTTTGACTAATAGGTATGATTTTTTTGAAGAATATTTATCTTATTTATCTGATTTACGAAAAAATAATATTAAATCTAATTTCAATAATATATCTGCTATAGTTATGAATGCTAATCCTTTTACTAAAGGGCATCAATATTTAGTTGAAACAGCATCTAATAATAGTGATTTAGTTTATATTATTATGGTTAAAGAAGACGTATCTTTATTTTCTTATAAACAACGTAAAGAAATGGTAAAATTATCTACCGAAAATATTAAAAATGTTTTTATTGTTGAAGGTAGTAATTATTTAGTGTCTAGAAATGTTTTCCCTTCTTATTTTTTATTATCTTCTGAAAAAGTAATTCGTTCTCAAATTATTTTAGATACGCATATTTTTAAAAATTATATAGCTAAAAATTTAGGTATTAAAAAACGTTATGTAGGAGAAGAGCCGTTTTCGCCTACAACAAATTTATATAATGTGATTATGAAAGAAATTTTGGTTAAATCAGAAATAGAATTAGTAGTTTGCCCTCGATTCATGTGGGATTTTAAACCGATTTCAGCAACACAAGTTCGTAAATTATTTATTAAAGGAAATTTTAAAGATATGGAAAATTTAGTACCTACAACCACTTTAAAATTTTTGCAAAAATTGAATTATAAAAAATATGCTCAAGATCCTAAACTTTCTAAATTGATTGATAAAATTTTTTAACTATATTTAATTAAAAGGTTTAGGTTATTAAAATTTAAACAATTTATAAGTAAGTTATTATTTTATACACATATACTTATATTTTTTTAAAATAAAGGAATTATTAAATACTATGGTATCCAATAACAATCAAATTGACGAAAATCTTTATCAAGTTATTTTATTTTATAATTATACTTATATTAAAAATCCTCAATATTTATGTGATATGCATCAGAAATTTTGTATTCAAAATCAATTATTAGGTAGGATTATTATTTCTGAAGAAGGTATTAATGGCACTTTATCAGGTTTAAAGAAAGATATTAATTTGTATATACAATTTTTATTACAAGATGATTGCTTTTCTAAAACTGAAGTTAAAATAGATTCAGTTTATGGACATGTTTTTCCGAAACTTTCTGTTAAATATAAAAAAGAAATAGTATCTTTAAAGTTAATGAATGATATTTTTCCTAAAACTAGTCGTTATGTTGAACCTAAAGAATTTTACCATTTATCTCGAAAATCTGATATTATTTTATTAGATGCTCGTAATAATTATGAAACAAAACTTGGATATTTTTTAAATGCTATTTTGCCTGATATTAATAATTTTCGAGAATTACCTTCTTGGATAGATAAAAATTTATTTTTTTTCAAAAATAAAAAAGTTTTAACATATTGTACTGGCGGAGTGAGATGTGAAAAATTATCTGTTTATTTACAACAAAAAGGGATTTCTGAGGTTTTTCAACTAAAAGGAGGTATTATCAAATATAGTCAAGACAAGGAAATTCAAGGCGATAGATTTCAAGGTAGTCTTTATGTTTTTGATAAAAGAATTTCCGTTAGAGTTAATCAAAAAAGGCATTCTATTGTAGGTAAAGATTTTTTTGATCAAACTCCTTGCGAAAGATATATTAATTGTGCTAATCCTGAATGTAATAAGCAAATTTTGTGTAGCTTAGCTAATGAAATAAAATATTTAGGTAGTTGTTGTCTTCTTTGTCGAAAACATATTAATAATCGTTTTAATCGTGAAAATAATAAAAAAACTATAAATGTTAATTTTTAATTGTGAATAAATGATTTTATAATATTTAGTAATTAAAATAATATGCTAATTTATTTTAATTATATTTAAATGATGTTAAAGAAAATGATTTCGATGAAAATCGATTTAATAAAGAAAGAGGTTATTTATGGATAAATTTGCTATTGTGGCTAATGGTAATAAGCAATTTCAAGTTACTTTGAACCAAGAAATTTTTACAGATAAATTACCAGTAAAACCAGAAGAAATTTATGTGTTTCGAAAAGTTTTAGCTATTCATTCAGAAGGTAATTCTATTTTAGGTACTCCTTGTGTTGAAGGGGCAACAGTAGAAGCTAAAGTTATTAAACAAGGGAAATCAAAAAAAATTATTGTAGCAACTTATAAAAGAAGAAAAAAGTATCGTTGTAAAAAAGGACATCGACAGTTATATACGAAACTTTTAATTACAAATATTAATTTTCCTAAATTATGATATGTCAATTATATGATTGAATGTTGTATACGATATAAAGACGAAAGTATTACTGCTATTTTGGTAAAAGGACATGCGCAATATTCTGGTTTACATGATATAGTTTGTTCTTCAGTATCTACTGCTATTATAGTTACAATTAATGCTATTGAATTGTTAGACTTAAATAATAAAATTAGTTTTAAATTAAAAAAAGGTTATTTTAAATTAATTTTATTAGAATCTAATTTAATAGTTAATAAATTATTGCAAAATTTAAAATATACTTTAAAAGATTTAAGTCAACAATATCAAAATTGTTTGAGAATTAAATTAATTAAAAATACAAATTAAAAAAGGGGGTTTATCATGTTAAAATTAAATATTCAATTATTTGCAACTAAAAAAGGTGTTAGTTCAACACGTAATGGACGTGATTCGCATTCTAAATCTTTAGGAGCTAAGTTATCGGATGGTCAATATACAAATGCGGGATCTATTATTTATCGTCAAAGAGGAACTAAAATAAGACCTGGCAAAAATGTTGGCATTGGTAAAGATGACACTTTATTTTCTCTTATCAATGGTTTCGTGAAATTTGAAAAAATTCGTATTAATAAAAAACAGATAACTTGTGCCTCGGTTTATGATAGTGTTTTGAAAAAATAATTTAATTATTTAGAAAAAAAAGAATAGTTTTGAAGGTTACTTTTATAAAAAAGGTTATTAAAACTATTGATATTTTAGTATTTTTATAATGAATTATTGATAATTATAAGTTTGTAAGTTTTTGACTATTCAAATAATAAACTATTTTGCATTATTACATAGTTTTAATCTTTTTTATATAGCAATTATAAAATGTACTTACTAGAATAAATATAGCTATATTTAAAAAATTAGAAATTTGAATGTATTATTAATTTTGGCTAATCTATTTTAATAAATTAAATTAGGGATTTATTATGAATTTTGTTGATGAAGTTATAAATTATGTTAAAGCTGGCGACGGAGGATGTGGCAAAGTCGCTTTTAGAAGAGAGAAATATGTTCCTTATGGTGGTCCTTCGGGAGGAAATGGGGGTCACGGAGGATCTGTAATTTTTGTTGGAGTTTTAGGAGAAAATAATTTATTTAAACTTCAATATCGTAAAAAAATTAAAGCTTTAAATGGATATAATGGTGAAAATAAAAATAAAAACGGAGCTAATGCTTCTGATTTATTTGTCGAAGTTCCCTTAGGTGTTTTAATTTATAATCATGAAAATAATCAATTAATTGGAGAAATTTTAAAAGCTGGAGAACGTTTAGTAATTGCCCGAGGTGGTAAAGGTGGTAAAGGTAATTTTGCTTTATCTAGTCCTTCTAATCCGGCTCCTTCATATGCTGAAAAAGGTGATTTAGGCGAAAATATTATTATTAGAACAGAATTAAAAATGTTAGCAGATGTAGGTTTATTAGGTTTGCCTAATGTAGGTAAATCTTCTTTATTAGCTGCTTTATCTAATGCTAAGCCAAAAATAGCTCCTTATCCTTTTACAACTTTAACACCTTGTTTAGGAATGGTTTTTGATAAAAAATTAAATTTTGTTGTCGCTGATATTCCTGGTTTAATTGAAAATGCTTCGCTAGGGCGTGGTCAAGGTATTAATTTTTTAAAGCATATCGAAAGATGTAAATTGTTATTACATATATGCGATGCTTCAAGTAATGATATTTATTCAGAATATTTATTGTTAAATAAAGAATTAAAGAATTATCATATTAATATGTTAAAAAAACCTCAAATAATAGTGATTAATAAATCAGATTTGCCTTGTTTTCGTAAAAATTTTATATTTTTATCCAAAAAATTAAAAGATGAGAAAATTATTCCTATTTCTGTTATTAATTACTCAGGTTTACAAGAATTAAAAAAATCTATTATAGAACATTTACAAAAAAGTTATTTATATAATCACGAAATTATTAATGATATACAAGAAAAAAAAATTTTTACATTTAATGAACCGGCTAAATTTATTATTTCGCAAGAAAATAACGGATGTTATGTAGTTACTGGCAATTATATTGAAAAATTATTTCACAGAACAGATTTTAATAATCATGAATCGATAAGTCGTTTTTCTTATATTTTGAAAAAAATAGGAGTCGAAGAAGAGCTAAAAAAAAGAGGAATGAAGCCTTGTGATCAGGTGAAAATTGGAAATTATATTTTTGAATTTGTAAATGAGAAAAATTTTTAAATAAATGACGCATTTATAAAATCAAAAAGGGAAATTAAATTACACATATGAAAAAACTTAAATTAACGGCGTTAGAGCAAATTATTTTTTTAGCTTGTTTATCATCTTTATCTCTTGTTTTAGATTTGGTTTTTAAAAAGTTATTCGCCTCTTATGCTCTATTACGTTTTTGGAATTCTATTATTTGGTTAGATGGTTTTAAATTAATACCTTTATTTTTTATTCCTTTATTTAATAGACACTATTTTTGGGTTTTTATTTCAGTTTCATTGATAGAAATTTTTGGCTTTTGCTTTAGAGGTACGATTTATCCTTATAACCCTTTATTAACTTTATTTTATGGTCTTTGTTTAGGTATTGGACCTATTTTATTATTATCAAAATGTTGTAAATCTTTTTTTTCTGTTTATTGGCGATTAAGTTTAATTTGTAGTTTATATTTTATCACATCAATCTTATTAAATCTATTTTTTTTAGATTGTATTTTTTATGATAAAAGTTATGGTTATCTAAATAATTTTTATTTTCATAATAGATTTATTAAAAGATTTTTATCACCTTGGATTTATATTCGTTTCTTATCAGTTTTTTTCTTTTCTGGGATTTTAACTTATATTTATTTAACCATATACCGACAATTTTTATCATTTTATCTCATTAATAAAATAAAATATTATGAATATTAAATTATAATTTTAAAATTGATTTTTTAATTGTTTTGTTTCTGTAAAATATTATTCTTTTTGATATTTGGAAAATTTTTGTAATAAAATTTTTGTTACATCATTAATAGACATGTTATCGTTATCAATACGAATTTCTAAAAGTTGATTTTGTTGACGGTATTGTTCTATTAAAGGATAAGTTTCTTTTTGATAAATAGCTAAACGTTCATTAAAAGTTGTTAAATTATCATCTTTTCTTTGGATTAAAATAGTATTATCTTTGTCGCATATTCCATCTTTTTTAGGTTTTTTTGTTTCTAAATGATAAATTTCTCTACATTTGGGACATATTCTTCTTCCTAAAATTCTTTTTTGTAAAATTTTTATATCAGAGTTAAAATAAATGACTTTTGTTAAAATAATATTTTGTTCTTGAAAGAAATTGTTTAAGAAAATAGCTTGTAGTGAATTTCTAGGAAAACCATCTAAAATAAATCCTTTTTTATTTTCATCTTTTAATAAATTTTCTTTGATCATGGCATTAGTTATATAATCCGGAACCAAAAAACCTTTTTCTATATATGAATTAGCTGATTTTCCTAAATCCGTATTTAATTGTAAATTTTTTCTGAAAATATCTCCTGTCGAAATATGTGGAATGTTAAAATATTTAGATAAAATTATCGCTTGTGTTCCTTTACCAGTAGCAGGCGGACCTATTAATATTATATTCATTCTATAACCTTTCTCATTCAGATAGCGTTTAATTAAGGAATTATTATATTTAAATTAATTTTTAATGTTTAAATTATGATATAACATTTATATTTATATTTTTTAGTTTAAAATTATATGATATTTGGATTTAAATTAATTAATGTTTAATGAAAATTTTACCTTGGCATCAAACAAAATGTGCTTATTAAGGTTTTAAATATAATTATTTTATATAATCTCATAAAATTTACAATTAAAATGGAAAATGATAAACACTAAGTATTTATATCACATAAATTCACTAATTTCAATAATATATAATATTTATGTTGTTTTAAAATATAAGATATTTTTTAAATTTTTATATTTTATTTATATAATTAAGATTTTGATTATTAAATTAATTATTTGCTTGACTATCTTTTGGTTTTATCATAAAATATATGGTATATAGTGTTGTATTGATTAATCTATATGTACGTTAATTTTTATCGGAACAAAATAAATAATAAAATATCACTAGTTAGTGAATCAAAAAAAGGAGCATTGTGGATGTCTACCGCGAAACCGATTTGGAAAAAATCACGTTTTTTAAATTTTTCTTTAACTGGAACAGGAAAAGAATTATTACGTAAAAAAGATCATTTTAATTTAAGCAAAAACAAAAAAAGAAAAAATAAATTAAGTGATTATGGATTACAATTGCAAGAAAAGCAAAAAGTTCGTTTTACTTATTGTATGTCTGAAAAGCAATTTAAGCGATTTTTCGTTAATGCAGCAAAATTTAAAGGTTCTCATGGGGAAAATTTTTTGAAATCATTAGAATCTCGTTTAGATAGAATTGTTCATTTGTTAGGTTTTGCTAAAACTATTCTACAAGCTAGACAATTAATTTCTCATGGTCATATTTTAGTAGATAGTAAAAAAGTTGATATTAGTTCTTATATTGTTAAACCAGGTCAAAAAATTACTTTAAAAGAAAAATCTAAAAAAATAAAAATAGTTGCTCATTGTTTAGAAACATTAAATAATAATAAAGTTGATTATGTCGTTTTAGATAAAAATTCTTTAATAGGTAGTTATGTTAGATATCCTTATAGAAATGAGTTTTTAACAGATATTAATGAGCAATTAATTGTTGAATATTATAATAGGTAAAATTTAATATTTGAATTAGCAAATAAATAATAAATAATGTTGAATTAATTTAATATATTTATTGAAATAGAAAAATTTACTTTATTTAGGGAGTTATATAATAGAAATGAAGTTACTTTTTAGAAAAAGTTTTTTTTCTAACGCGCATTTTCTTAAGAAAGTTAGTAGCCAGAATATCAATGAACTTTTAATCCATTTATCTTCTAGTCTTAACGGTTTATCTTTGGATGATATTGATGAAAGAAAAAAAAATAATGTTAATATTTTAAATAAAAAAAAAATTATTATTTTGTCAAAATTATAAGAGTTTTATTGAATCCTTTTAATTTTATTTTGTTATTTTTGTTAATTTTTTATTTTTTGAAAGATATTTATTTAGCTGAATCAGAAACTAGAGATTATGTTACTTGTTTAATTATATCAGTGATTTTATTAGTGTCGAATTTTATGCATTGGTTGCAGGAAGCTAGATTTTCTGGTGTAATAGATAAACTTAAAAAAATTGTTTCTTTAACTGCTTCTGTAAAAAGATCTGGTCAAATTTTTAAAATACCTTTAAATGAATTATTAGTTGGGGATATAGTTTTATTATCGGCTGGAGATATTATTCCTGCAGATATTAGATTATTAGAAACTAAAGATTTTTTTGTTAAAGAAACGACTTTTACAGGGGAATCGGATGCAGTAGAAAAAAACGCTTTTTCTAAAAAAAAATCTATCGATCTTTTGGATGATCCTAGATTAGTTTTTATGGGAACTAATGTTATTTCAGGTTATGCTGTTGGAATTACGGTATTAACAGGATCAGATACTTATTTAGGAAATTTACATAAATCTTTAGATCAAGAAAAAACCTATTCTAGTTTAAAAAATGGTATTAATTCTATTGTTAAAATATTAGTTAGTTGTATTTTAATTTTATTTCCTTTGATTTTTTTGTTAAATTGGTATAAATGTACAGAAAAATTTATTTTTTGGAATGTTTTTGCTTTTGCTTTAAGCATGATTTTGGGAATTACGCCTGAAATGTTACCTTTAATTGTAACAACTTCTTTTATGAGAGGTGTTGCTCTTCTTTCCAAATATAATGTTATTGTAAAGAATTTATATTCTATGCAAGATTTCGGTTCTATAGATATTTTGTTCTCTGATAAGACAGGAACTTTAACAGAAGATAGCGTTGCTATTGAAAATTTTTTAGATATTAATGATAAAAGTAATTTTAAAATTTTGCAATATGCTTATTTAAATAGTTATTTTCAAACAGGTTTAAAAAATGTTATAGATAAAGCAATTATTGATAAAATGCATATGAATTTCAATTTTGATTCTATTTTTATAGAAAATTTTATTAAAATTGATGAAATACCGTTTGATTTTAAACGTCGAATTATGACTATTTCTCTTCATAACATTCCTGAAGATTACTATTTAATTATTAGCAAAGGAGCGATTGAAGAAATATTAAATATTTGTGATTACGCTGAATCTATTGATCCGATAACAAATCAATTTCAAATATTAAACATTGATAAATCTAAAATTTTAAATTATGTTTCCCATTATAATCAATTAGGATTTCGTGTAATCGGAGTTTCTTATAAATTGATTCGAAAAAATCATAATTCTATAAATAATAATGATGAAAATATAGAAAATAATATGATTATGTTGGGTTTTTTGATTTTATTAGATCCTCCGAAAATTAGTTCTGCAGATGCTGTTTTAGCTTTAAAAAGTTGTGGCGTAGATGTTAAAATTTTGACTGGTGACAATGAAATTTTATCTAAAATTATTGCTAGTAAAGTTAATATTCAATCTACAGAGTGTTTATTAGGTTCTCATTTGATCGAAATGAGCGATGAACAAATTTATAAAAAAGCTCGTTATACTAGTATTTTTGCTAAATTATATCCAGAACAAAAAGCTAGAATTATTAATATTTTTCGTCAAAAAGGTCATATTGTCGGTTTTATAGGGGATGGTATTAATGATGCTATTGCTATGAAGGCTGCAGATTTGTCTATTACTGTCGATTCAGGAGCTGAAGTCGCTAAAGAATCAGCAGATGTTATTTTATTAAATAAAAATTTAACTGTACTAAAAGATGCCATTTTAGAAGGTCGTAAGAATTATATTAATATGTTAAAGTATATTAAATTTACTTTAGCTTCTAATTTTGGTAATATTTTGAGTATTTTATTAGCTTCTTATTACTTGCCTTTTATTCCCTTTATGCCAATACAAATTTTATGTTTAAATTTGATTTATGATTTATCTTGTTTGGTATTACCTTTTGATGATGTAGAACCAATTTATTTAAATAAAAAATCTCGTTGGGATAGTCGTAATATTTGTTTTTTTATGATTATATTCGGATTATTAACTTTTATTTTTGATATTTTATTTTGTTCTAGTTTGTTATGGAATTATGGTATTTTTTCTTCTAATAATTGGGATTGCGATAAAATTAATTTATTTAGAGCAGGATGGTTTATTTTTTCAATTTGGACTCAATTTTTGACTATTTTGTATCTTAGAACTCCTAATTTTTATAGAAATTGGAAAAAAACTATTTATATATTTACGTTTCCTTTTATGGCCGGAATATTCGCTTCTTATTTGCCTTGTATAAATTTTTTATCTAAAAGATTATATTTTAATAATCCTTTTGATCAGGGTTATGTTGTTATTTTAGGAAGTTTTTTAGTTTTGTATTGTTTATTTTTATTTTTAATTAAAAAAATATTTTTAATAAATAAATTTGATCTTTTGTAAGATGATATTAAATTTTACCGAATTGGATAGGTGCGCGAATGATATATTGGCAAGATATTTTAAATATATTATTGTTTTGTGTGGCTACTGTGTTTTTTTGCTATTTTTCTTTAAATATTTTTTTTAGTAAATATGAAGTTCTTAAGATAGTTTATTGTTTTTGTTTAGGGATTTTATTTGTATATTTTTTGAAATTTTTTTTAGAAAAATATAATAGTTTTCAACAAATTAGAATTTTTTTAGAAAAAATTAATATTTATAATGTAATATTAAATTTTGTTCTGATAGTGCCTATTATTATTAAAGCTCCTTATTTACGGTTTTATATTCAAAATTGGTCTGGCTTCTGGAATAGAAAAAAAATGATAGTTATGGGTAATAAAAATACACAAAATCAAATTTTAAAAGCTGTTTGGTTTATGTCAGAAAAAAAAATTGGGTCTTTAATTACTATTGAAAAATATAATACCTTAGAACAATTTGCGCAAAAATCTATTTTTATTGATGCTAATGTTTCTTATGAATTGTTAATTAATATTTTTATGCCTAATACACCTTTGCATGACGGTGCTGTTATTATTCGTGGTAATAAAATTTTATCCGCTGGAACTTATTTTATGTTATCTGATAATCAACATTTTGAAAAAATTACAGGCTCTCGACATCGTGCAGCTTTAGGTATTAGCGAACATACTGATAGTATGACTATTATAGTTTCTGAAGAAACAGGCGATATTTCTATTGCTGTTGATGGAATTATGTTATTAATGAATGATCGTAATAAATTTCAAGAATATTTAACTATGTTTATGGGTTAATTTTTTATTAAATTTGTTGATTAAAAATTATATTTTTTAAAAAAAATTATTAATATTATCGTGTAATAAATTAAATTATTGACATATTTTAGTTATAGTTAGTTTTTTTATTAAATTAAACTTTTTTTATTATAATTGAAGTAAAATTTTTTGAATCGGAACATTTTGATATGAATGAATTGAATATTTTTTGATAGTAATTTTTTTATTTTTTATTTATATATTAAGATATTTAATTAAAATTTATATTAATGATAGTTATTATTAAATACATTTGTATTTTTTTATAAAAATAAATTTAATATATGGAGTGAATCGTGTTTAATAAAATTAAAAAAATAATTGCAGAGCAATTATCAATTTCTGAAGATTTAATTACATTAGAAACAAAATTAAAGGAAGATTTAGGTATGGATTCTATTGATGCTGTTAATTTAGCAATTCAATTAGAAAAAATTTTTGATATTAAAATTAGTGATGAACAATTGCAACAATTTAAATTAGTCAAAGATATTGTGGTTTATATTGAATTTAACTTTTCTGGATGTCTAGATGAAAATAAAATTGTTGAATCTAAAAAAAATCGGAGTTAAAAAAGTTTTTTATGTTAGTTTATGATTTTCGCATTATTGAAGCTAAATGGCAGTTACATTGGGACAAACAACAAACTTTTAAAACAGATATTGATTATAATAAAAAAAAATTTTATTGTTTAGATATGTTTCCTTATCCTTCTGCTCAAGGATTGCATGTGGGACATTTAGAAGGTTATTCTGCTAGTGATATTGTTAATAGATTTTTTCGAATGCAAGGTTTTAATGTTTTACATCCTTTCGGTTGGGATTCCTTTGGTTTACCTACAGAACGTTATGCTGTTCAGACAGGTCAACACCCTGCTTATGTAACTTATCAAAATATTGCGAATTTTAAAAAACAAATTAAATTACTTGGAAAAGGCATTGATTGGAGTAGAGAATTAGCCACTTCTGATTCTTATTATTATAAATGGACTCAATGGATTTTTAAAAAACTTTATCAAAATAAATTAGCTGTTTTACAAGATGTTGAGGTTAATTTTTGCCCTAATTTAGGAACAGTATTGGCTAATGAAGAAGTTATTTCAACTCCTGAAGGCATTATATCCGAACGCGGTGGTCATCCTGTTTTTAAACGAAAAATGAAGCAATGGGTTTTAAAAATTACTAAATATGCAGATAGACTTTTAAATGATTTGTCATTATTAGATTGGCCTACATCTATTAAAGAAATGCAAATTAAATGGATTGGTAAAACATCAGGTTTTATTTTTTATTTTCCTTTATCGATGAATAATGAAAAATGTTTATCAGTTTTTACTACTATGCCTCAAATGATTTTTGGAGTTAGTGCTTTAATCTTAGCTCCTGAACATCCTTTGGTATCACTTTTAACTACTTCTGAAAAGAAAAAAAATGTTAATGATTATTTAAATAAAACTCAACGAAAGAGTAATTTAGAACGAGATATTAATAGAGAAATCACTGGAGTTTTTACAGGTAGTTATGCGATTAATCCTTGTAATAAACAAAAAATTCCTATTTGGATTTCTGATTATGTTTTTATGCATTTTGGCACAGGAGCTTTAATGTCAGTTCCTTTGTACAATCAAAAAGATTTTGTTTTTGCTACGAAATATAATTTAAACAAATATATTATTAAATATTGTAGCTCTTGTTGTCATTTATATTCAGCAATAGATCAAATCAAAAAACCATGTTTACAAACTAGTGGTATTTTTATTAATAGTGATTTTTTAAATGGTTTAGATGAAACTTCTGCTAAAGAAAAAATTATTGATTTATCTATTAAAAATAAATGGGGAAAACCGTTTAATACTTATAAAATTCATGATTGGTTATATTCTCGTCAAATTTATTGGGGAGAACCTTTCCCTGTTTATTATGATGAAAATAATAAAATTTATTTAATGTCTGATCATGAATTACCTTTAGAATTGCCTGAAACGGATAAAATAGAATATCTATATAAAAGCGAATCTCCTTTATCTCAAATTGACTCTTGGTTGTACTTTTGTAAAAACGGTAAAAATTATAAACGTGATTCTAATACTATGCCACAATTTGCAGGTAGTTCTTGGTATTATATAGGTTATATTTTGAAAAATTATTTAAGTATGATACCTATAAATACTATGGAAGCTAAAAGATTATTAGATTATTTTTTACCTGTAGATATTTATATCGGTGGAGCTGAACATGCTCATGGTCATTTAATTTATGCTCGTTTTTGGTGTAAATGTTTATATGATTGGGGATTAATCTCTACTCCAGAACCTTTCTACAAATTAATTAATCAAGGTATGATTTTGGGTAGTGATAATTTAAAAATGAGTAAATCTAGGGGTAATATTGTTAATGCATCAGAAGTTTTAGATACTTATGGAGCTGATGTAATAAGACTTTATATTATGTTTTTAGGTCCTTTAGAAGATAATAAATCTTGGTCAGAACAAGGTTTAAAAGGTATTCAACGTTTTTTAAATCGCATTTATAATATTTTTGATAAATTTATTATTTGTGAACAAACATGTACATCTTTAAATAAAATTACACATCAAACTATTCGAAATGTTACTGAATATTATAATAAATTTCAATTTAATAAAGTTATTAGTCAATTAATGATTATGACCAATTATATTTATCAATATGAAAAAGTAGATCGTTTTCAAATTCGCATTTTATTACAATTACTTAATCCTATAGCTCCACATATTACAGAAGAATTGAATCAAATTAAATTAAATTCTAAAGAAGAATTGGTTTATTCTTCGTGGCCAAAATATGATATTTCTATATTAGAAGAGAAAGAAATTACTATTATTATTCAAATTAATGGCAAAATGAAATCTCAGTTATTAATTCCTTTTGATACAGATAAATCTGAAATTTTAAAAATTGTTACAAAAGATGAAAAAATTTTAAGATTTATTAAAAATAAGAAAATTATTAATACTATTTATGTAAAAAATAAATTATTAAATATAGTTTTAATATAGATTTATTTGATTTTAATTCATAAATAAAATTTTACTTATAATTTTTGAGAAAGAATGGTTTTTTTATTAACTATGCAATTAAAAAAAGAAGGGATGTTGATAATTATTTCGGGACCATCAGGAGTAGGTAAAGGAACAGTTAAGAAATTATTATTAGATAGAATAAAAGATAATTTAGTTTATTCTATTTCTATGACTACTAGAGATCCGCGAATAAATGAAAAAAATGGAAAAGATTATTTTTTTGTTAGTAAAAAATTTTTTGAAGATAAAATTAAAGAAAATTATTTTTTAGAGTATAATGAATTTATTGGTAATTATTATGGTACTCCGAAAATTAAAGTAATTGAAGAATTAAAAAATAATAAAGATGTTTTGTTAGAAATAGATGTTCAAGGTGCTTTAAAAATTAGTCATAATTTTATTAAAAGTAAAAGTATTTTTATTTTTTTAGCTCCTCCTTCTATTTCGATTTTAGAAGATCGTATTAAATATCGCAATACAGAAACTTTACAAACAATTAACGAACGTATTGATAAAGCGCGTCAAGAATTATTATTAATTCAAAAAATTAAAAAATATGATTATATGATTATTAATGATCAATTAGATGAGACTGTTGATATTATTATGTCTATTTTAGTTGCAGAGAGTGTAAAATTTAAAAGGATGATTAAGTCTTATTCATCTAAAATTTTAATTTAAAACTATATTTAAGAAAGGTTATGAATTTAAAGATGCTTTCAAATCAAAAAAAAGGATTTTCCACTTCTTCTATCGATGATTTATTGAAGTGTATTGATTCTAAATATAAATTAGCTTATGTTGCTGGCAAAATTGCTCATGTTCTAGAAACTAAAGATGAAATTTATAAATCTCAAATTAAAGGTAAAAAAATTGTTAGTAAAGCTTTATCAGAAATAGTTAATCAAAATTTTAGAATTATTTTTATAGAAAATTAAAAAAATTGTTGCTATCAGGATTGATGAGGTTTATAGAAAATTGTTAAATAAAAATCATATCCCTGTTATGCTTAGGGAAGTTGTGCAATATTTGAATATTAATTCTTCAGGAATTTATGTTGATGCTACTTTAGGAATGGGTGGTCATAGTAATGCTATTTTAAATAAACTTATTGATGGTACTTTGTATTCGTTTGATCAAGATATTCAAGCTATTAGGCAATGCCAAAAAAGATTTATTAATTATAAAAATATCTTTTTAATAAACAAAAATTTTTCTTTTTTATATGATGAATTATTGGCTCGTAATGTGACTATGATTGATGGCATCGTATTTGATTTAGGTTTATCTTTGTTGCAAATTAATGATAATGAAAGAGGTTTTAGTTATTTACGCAATAATGTATTAGATATGAGAATGGATTATAATAATCCTATTACTGCTCAATATATTTTAAATAATTATTCTTTAGAAAATTTGCAAAATATTTTTCAAATTTATGGAGAAGAACCGAAATCTCGTTCAATTGCTAAAGAAATTATTAAAAATAGACCATTTTATAGGACTGCTGAATTAGTTAATATTACAGATAAATTTAAGAATCCTTATAATAATCGCGGGGGCGCCAAAGAGGCCTAAATTTCGTGCTATTTAACCAATAGTCAGGGATGATAAACCTTGAAAGGATATGGTCGGTCTAACTAATGAAAGTAGGTTAGACTAAAGCAGACCATAAAAGCGGGTTGCGACGAAAGCAAATTAGTCAAGATGATTCCGCCACCGAATAAATCTATGGAGAAGCCTGTAATGGCCTAAGAAGGAAATTGATGTAATTATTAAACCTGTTCCGGAAGTTGCTTAAACGGACAGTCCAGAGTCTATCAACATAGTCCGCGAATGTTGGATAGTTTATCAAAGAAAGAAACCTGGAATCAGCCTCCAAAAGAGGGTACTTCCCCTAAAGAATTAAGGTAGAAATTTAGTGTAACTTGGAGAATCCTAAAACTAAGTAATTAAATTTACTAATCAGGAAATAAAACCCTGATAGTCAAGGATAAAGCATCTTCTTAGTAGTCGTAAGGGTAAACCTAAATTTGGAATAGTTTAGTTAATCGTCTTACCGAGAAGAGAGTTAATCACTCTTATAGGGCGAAAGAAGAAAGTAGTTTACTATTTATTCAATGGTATCGGGAAAGGAGTTGATATATTATGTCAACAACAGTTTCACCAGAAACTAAACTTTTACGAACATTGAATAAGATTCAATATTGTTCATCGAACGGTTACTCTCTAAAAAGAGAGTTACAGCAAGGAATGAATAACTTTTATAACACGTTAACAGCATTTA
>JAUZIB010000008.1:0-23190 GCA_032887715.1 Candidatus Phytoplasma australasiaticum | reverse complement strand
GAAAAGGGGTAAATTATGGAAAGCGGTGTGCTGGGAAACTTGCTCGCACCGTTTGGACGGGGGCTGTTTGTAATATCTGATAAGAAAAATAAATCTTATCAAAGAAACGCAAATAATCTATCCGTATCTGAAGAACAATTATTTAATTCTTGTAGTCGTTCAGCTAAACTTAGAGTTGCTATTAAGAATAGATAAAAATAATTTTTTTATATTTTGTTAGAAATTATATTTTTATTATATTTTTTTTGTTGATATAAATAGATATATTTTTTTATGATATAATGATAAATGTGTATATTCTGTGAATATTTTATATTATTTTAGGTAATTTCGGAATAATATAAAATATTTTATTTTTTAATTTGATAATTCTTTTAATAAATTAAATTATTTTTTTATATTAATAAAAAATTTTTTTATATATACTATCTTTTATAAAAATTAAGAATTTATATATAAATATCAAATAAATATTTTATTTACCTAAAATAGGAAAGGTAATTCAAGTAATGAAAAAAAAACCAGAAATTTTTCAAATTTGTTTAAAAACTTATGATTTTAAAATGTTAAAACCAACTGTTCAAAAAATTATTGATAGTATTATTGCAACTGGAGCTAAAATAAAAGGTCCTATACCATTGCCTACTCGTAAAGAAATATTTACTGTTTTACGATCTACTTTTATTAATAAAGATAGTCGAGAACAATTTGGTCGTTTTACGCATAAACGTTTAATTCAGATCATTAACCCTAATGCGCAAACTATTGACGCATTAACTCGTATTAATATTCCAAAATCTGTAGATATTAGTATTAAACAATAATTTTTAGTAATTTTTTATTAATAATAATTTTGTATAAATGTAATTTATATTATTTTTTGATTTTTTATTACTATTTTAAAAGGAGATATTATTTAACATGTCTAAAGGAATTTTAGGACGAAAAATAGGTATGACTCAATTCTTTGATCATGATCAAGGTTTAGTAATCCCTGTTACTATTGTTCATGTTGCTGATAATATTGTTTTGCAACAAAAAAATCTAGAAAAAGATGGTTATCAAGCGACACAATTAGCTTTTGAAACTAAAAAAGAAAAAAATACAACAAAACCGCTTCAAGGTCATTTTAGTAAATATAATTCTTCTCCTAAATCTTTTGTACGTGAAATTGTTTTTAATCATAATACATTAAATGAATTATCTCAGTTAACTTCAGGGCAAATTGTGAATATTAACATTTTTAATTCCGGAGATTTTGTAGATGTAACAGGAATTAGTAAAGGTAAAGGTTTTTCAGGAGTTATTAAAAAATATAATCAAACTATCGGTCCTAAAAGTCATGGTTCTCGATTCCATCGAAGACCAGGTTCTAATGGTCCTATAAAAGGAAATCAAAAAGGCAAGCATTTGCCTGGTCAAATGGGTTTTCATAAGGTGACTATACAAAATTTAAAAATTATATCAATAATATCTGATAAAGATGTTATTTTGATTAAAGGCAGCATTCCTGGCCCTAATAAAGGTTTTGTGATGATTAAATCAGCCGTTAAAAAAACTAATAAAGAGGCTATATCTCATGCTTAAGTGTAATGTTATTAATATACATGGTCAACCGTGTGAAGAAATAATTTTATCAGATAAAATTTTTGGAATTAAATTGCATCGACAAGTAATTTATGATGTGATTAATCAACAAAGAGCTGCTAAAAGGCTTGGCAATCATAAAACTAAAAATCGTTCTGAAGTTTCAGGGGGTGGTCGTAAACCTTGGGCTCAAAAAGGAACAGGTAGATCTCGTCAAGGAACTATTCGTTCTCCTATTTGGAGAGGCGGAGGTCATACTTTTGCTTTGCAAAAAAGAGATTATCATTTTAAAATTAATGCTAAAGTTCGTAAATTGGCTTTTTATTCAGCTTTATCTTGGCACTTCCGTAATAACACTTTAATAGTTTTAGATTCTTTGGATTTACAAACTTCAAAAACTAAAGAATTTATAAAATTATTAACAGAATTAAAGGTTAATTTTAATTATAAAATTTTAATTGTAGTTCAAGAATTGACTGATAATTTAATTAAATCTACTAATAATATATCTCAAGTTATTTTAGAAAGTGTTAATCATTTTAGTGTTTATCAAATTTTCCAAGCAAAATATTTAATTATTACTCGTCAAGCGATTAATTATTTGGAAGGAGCAGTTGCTAATGAATAAATATTATAAATATATTAAAGCTCCTATAATTACCGAAGCAACTAATAAACAAATGGATTTATATAATAAATATTTTTTTAAGATTGAAAAAAATATTAATAAAATAGAAATTAAAAAAGCTATAGAATATATTTTTAAAGTTAATGTTATGTCTGTTAATATTATGAATGTTTTACCAAAATTTAAAAGAAAAGGTAAATATTCTGGTTACACGTCAGCTTATAAAAAGGCTATTGTGAAAGTTGTTCCGGGACAAAGAATTAATGGATTTAGCGAAATTAAATAATATTTAATAAGATTTATAATTTTTTTGAATTTTTATCATTTAAAAAAATTTTAAATTATATTTAACAAATTAAAGGAAAAAAGGTTAATTATGTCTATCAAAAAATACAAACCTACCTCTAATGGCCATAGAAATATGCAATTACAAAGTTTTAACGAACTTACTACTTCTAAACCGGAAAAAAAGTTATTATTATCTAAAAGTAATACAGGAGGACGTAATAATCGAGGTGTTATTACTGTAAGAGGCCATGGAGGCGGAGCTAAACAAAAAATTCGTCTTATAGATTTTAAGCGTGATAAAGATGGTATTTTAGGTAAAGTCGCTACTATAGAATACGATCCTAAAAGGAATGCTTATATTTCTTTAATACATTATCAAGATGGTGAAAAAAGATATATTTTATCTTTAAAAGGATTAACTGTTGGTAGTTATATTTCATCAGGTTTAGGATCCGATATTAAAGTAGGAAATGTTTTACCTTTAAAAAATCTTCCTATTGGTTCAGTTGTGAGTAATATTGAATTAAAACCTGGTAAAGGTGGTCAATTAGTTCGCGGAGCTGGCGCTTATGCTACTATTGTATCTCGTGAAGATAAATATGTAGTTTTAACTTTACCTTCAGGAGAAATTCGTAAAGTTTTATCTACATGTAGGGCTACTATAGGATCTATAGGTAATGATACTTATAAATTAATTCGAAATGGTAAAGCAGGGAGATCGCGTTATTTAAATAAAAGGCCTAAAGTAAGAGGTACCGCTATGAATCCTAATGATCATGCTCATGGTGGTGGAGAAGGACGTAGTCCTATTGGATATGTGTCTTCTAGAAGTTATACTGGTAAACCTGATCGTGGTATTAAAACGCGCAAAAAAAATAAAAAATCTACAAGTTTAATATTAAAACGTCGTAAAAAATAAGGAGTTTAATAGCAATAATGAGTCGTTCTGTTAAAAAAGGTTTTTTTGCTGATTATAATTTATTATCTAAAGTGATACGACAAAAAAAACAAAAAATTAAAAAAACTATAAAAACTTATTCTCGTGATACTAGTATAATACCTGAATTTGTTGGTTATAAAATTGCTGTTCATAATGGTAAAGATTTTACAGATTTATTTATTACTGAAGATATGGTAGGCTATAAATTAGGTTCTTTTGCTTTTACTCGTAAACATGTAATTCATGCTAAAAAAGATAAAAGTTCACAAAAAAAATAAAATTCTAGGAAAGCGAGAAAATTTATAAAATGATTAATAATGATGTAAAAGCTATCGCTAAACGAGTACCGATAGCGCCTAGAAAAATACGTTTAGTTATTGATTTAATTCGTGATAAATCTATTGAAGAAGCTAAAGCTATTTTGGATTTTACTAATAAAGCTGCTGCTATAGTGGTTTCAAAATTATTAAAAAGTGCTGTTTATAATGCTATTAATAATTTTAATTTGGATATTAATACTTTATATGTTAAAAAAATTTTTGTTAATCAAGGTGTTAGAATGAAAAGATTATTACCTCGAGCTAAAGGTAGAAGTAATCAAATTCAAAAAAATACTAGTCATATAACTATTTTTGTAGCTTCGCAAGAATCTGAATCAGAAAGGAAGGTAGTGTCCAGTGGGTCAAAAGAGTAGTCCTATTATTTTAAGATTATCATTACTTCGTAATTGGTCATCTAATTGGTATGCAGAAGATAAAAAAGTTCCTTTGTTAATTAATGAAGATTATCGTATTAGAGATTTTATTAATAATTATTATCCTTTGGGAACTATTGCTCGTGTGGAGATTCAACGTTTAAAAAAAGAAAATGAAGATAATATTGAAATTTTTTTGCATACTCCTAAAATAGGAGTTGTTGTAGGATCTGACAATAAAGAAAAAAATAAACTAGTACAAGAAATATATAAATTAATTAATAAAAATATTAATATTCATTTAATTGAAGTTAAAAATCCTGAAAAAGTAGCTTCTTTAATAGCTCAAAATATAGCTGCACAACTACAACAAAGAGCTTTTTTTAGAGCTGTGAAAAAAATGTATATTCAAAAAGCTTTAAAAGCAGGAGTTAAAGGAATTAAGATTAGCCTTAAAGGGCGTTTAAGTGGTGCTGAAATTGCTCGAACAGAAACCACTATTAAAGGCATTTTACCTTTAGGAACTTTTCGTTCTAAAATTGATTACGCATATGTTGCAGCTAAAACTATTCATGGGGTATTAGGTGTTAAAGTTTGGGTTTGTGATGGTAATTATGCTCCTAAAGATGATCGGGAAATCTCGAAAACAATTTCTCGTGAAAATATATCTAATTCAAAACCAGAAAATCAAGTAAATAAATAATTTTTATATTAATAGTTGTTTATGATATGAGTTATTTATAAATAATTTTCAATAAAAGAGGTAATTTTTATGTTAATGCCGAAAAAAACTAAATATCGTCGTTTACATCGTTTAAGTTACGAAGGAAAGGCTAAAGGCCAAACTAGAATTTTAAATGGTAATTATGGTTTGGTAGCTCAACAAGGTCATTGGATTAGTAATCGCCAAATCGAAGCTGCTCGTATAGCTATGACTCGTCATTTAAAAAGAGAAGGTAAAGTATTTATTAATATTTTCCCTAATTTACCAATTACTGAAAAAAAATTAGTTCGAATGGGTTCTGGTAAAGGTAATGTAGTAAATTGGGTAGCTGTTGTTAAGCGTGGTACTGTTATGTTTGAAGTTCGTGATTTAAATAATATAGAAAAATTTGAAAGAGAAGCTTTGCGATTGGCTTCGCACAAACTGCCTATTAAAACTAAAATTGTTGCTAAAGGGAAGTTAATATGAAAATTAATGAAATTCGTAAGATGAGCATTGATGAGATTTTAAAAAATCTTGAATATCATCAAAAAGAATATTTCGAAAAACATTTTCAATCGGGATTATCCAAATTAAAAGATACTTCTGTAATTCGTAAAATTCGTAAAAATATTGCTCGTTTTAAAACTGTTATTCAAGAAAAAAATAAATAAACTTTTTTATTCAAAAAACATATATTATTATGGTTCTAATTATTAAAATCTTTATATATAATTAGTTAATATTAAATCTTTAATTATTAATTGAAATTATGTTGATGTTTTAAATTAAAAGATAAAAAAGAAATAATAACATGATAAAATAAATCAGTAATGATTTATTTAAGCTAAAATGGTTTAAGATATTAGTCGGGAACAAATATTGAACACTTAAATGTTTGTTTTTGTTCGGAGGTTAATTAAATTTACATAATGATCGTTAACAGATCATTATTAAAAAACCTATTTATAATTTTTATTATTATTTGGTTAATATTATTTTTTAGAACTTTATAGGATTAAATTGAGATTTTTATGTTAACAACATTTTGTTATCTAATAATTAATTTTTAATTGATTATTTAATTAAAAAAGGAGGGCTTAGAGAAATGCGTAATGTTAGAAAAAAACTTTTGGGAACTGTTATTTCTGATAAAATGTCTAAAACTATTACTGTAGCTGTTAAATATGACAAACAAGATTCATTATATGGTAAAAATGTTAAAAAAATTAGTAAATTTTATGCTCATGATCCTAATGAAGATGCTCAGATGGGCGATATGGTTTCTATCGAAGAAACTCGTCCTTTATCGAAATTAAAGAGATTTCGTTTAGTAAAAATTTTACGTTCTGTTAAAAAGGTGTCTGATTTATGATTCAAGTTAATACACGTTTAAAAGTTGCAGATAATAGTGGTGCTAAAGAAGTTTTAGTAATTGGTATTCCAGGAGATACTGGTAAACGTTATGCTTATATTGGAGATTTAGTTACAGTTTCTGTTAAAAAAACTACCACTACTAGTTTAATTAAAAAAGGTAGCATTTCTAAAGCTCTTATTTTAAGAACTAAACATGGTTTTAAAAGTAAAAACGGTAGTTATATTAAATTTGATGATAATGCAGTTGTTATGATTAAAGATGATATGACTCCAAGAGGAACTAGAATTTTTGGACCTGCTATTAGAAATCAAAATTTTCAAAAAAATAATTTTTCTAAATTTATATCTTTAGCTGAGGAAGTTTTAGTGGTATGAGGTTATTTAAATGCATATAAAAAAAGGTGATATAGTAGCTATTATTTCAGGGAAAGATCGTTATATTATAGATCCTGAAAGTAAAAAAAAAGTTGTTCGTACAGGTAAAGTAATAAAAGTTTTTTTTAAAGAGCAAAAAGTTTTAGTGGAAGGCGTAAATATTGCTATTAAGCATAAAACTTCTGCTGATGATAACGATAAAAAAGGTCAAATTATCAAAGAAGAAATGCCTATTCATATTTCAAATGTGGCTTTAATCGATCCTAATTTAAAAATTCCGACTCGTGTAGGATTCCGCTTTGATTCAGATAAAAAAATTCGTTATTCTAAAAAAACAGGTTTAGCAATTATTACTTGAATAAAAAAAGGTTAAATAATATGGAAATCAATAAAAACAATAATTATACAAAAAATAATGCTTTTTTGGCTTTAAAAGAAATTTTTAATTTTCATTCTATTATGCAAGTTCCTAAGATAGAAAAAATTGTTATTAATGTAGGTTTAGGCAAAGCTGCTTCGGATGCTAAATTTTTAGCTGATTGTCGTCAACAATTAGCTTTAATTAGTGGCCAAATCCCGATTAATACTGAAGCCAAAAAATCTATTTCTAATTTTAAATTAAGAACTAAAGAAATAATTGGTTTAAAAGTAACTTTAAGAGGTCATAGAAAAGAGTTTTTTTTAAATAAATTGATTCACATTGTGTTGGCTAGGATAAAAGATTTTTCAGGACTTTCATTAAAATCGTTTGATGGCAAAGGTAATTATAATTTAGGCATTAAAGAACAAATTATTTTTCCAGAAATTAGTTTGGATCAAGTAAAAAGAAATTTTGGTATGGATATTTGTATAGTTACCACAGCTAAAAACGATCAACAAGCTAAAAAATTATTAGATTTTTATGGCATGCCTTTTAAAAGGATAAAATAAAAATAGGAGTATAATAGATGGCTAAGAAATCAAAAATTATTAAAAATTTAAAACAAAAAAAAATATTTTTAAAATATTTCAGTAAAAGAGCAGAATTAAAACAAAAAAAAGATTATCAAAGTTTAGCTAAATTACCTATTAAATCTTCTATTGTGCGTTGTAAAAATATAGATAAGATTGATGGTAGAGCAAGGGGTTATATGCGAAAATTTGGTTTATCTAGAATTAATTTTCGTTTATTAGCTAATAAAGGCGAAATCCCTGGGATTATAAAAATGAGTTGGTAAATATAAAAGGAAGTACAAATATAAAATTATGGTAATGACAGATACTATTGCTGATTTATTAACAAGAATTAGAAATGCTAATGCAATGAAATATGATGAAGTTTTTGTGCCTTGTTCGAATTTAAAAATTAGAATGTTAGAAGTTATCAAAAAAGAAGGATTTATCAATAATTTTATTGTGGATAAAACACTAAATAAAATTGTTATTTATTTAAAATATAATAAAGAGACTAAAGAAAGTGTTATTAAAGGATTAAAAAGAGTTTCTAAGTATGTTTCAGTTCCAGAAATCCCTAAAGTAAGAAATGGTTTTGGGATAGCTTTGATTTCTACTTCTCGAGGTATTTTAACGGATTATGAAGCTTCATCATTGAATGTTGGAGGGCATGTTTTAGCTTATATTTGGTGATTATTTTAATGAAGGAGAAATTTTATGTCACGTGTAGGACGGAAAATTATTGCGATTCCGGAAGGTGTTTTGGTGGAAATTAAACCAGATAATCAAGTTTCGGTGTCCTCTTCGCAAGGAAAATTAGAATTTCAATTTAATCCTAACTTAGTTATTAGTAAAAAAGATAATATTATTACTATTACTAGACCTAATAATAATAATTTTACTAAGAAAATTCATGGTACTACTAGAGCTTTATTGAATAATATGATTCAAGGAGTTAAACATTTTTTCTCTAAAGAGCTAAAAATTACAGGTTTAGGTTATTCATGTGTAGTAGAAGGAAATAAATTAATTTTTAAATTGGGTTATTCTCATGATATTATCGTTGATATTTATCCTAATTTAATAGTACAAGTTAATAAACAAAATAATTTAATTACTATTAAAGGTGTTGATAAACAATTAGTAGGCGAATTTGCTGCAAAATTAATATTACTTGCTAAACCAGAACCTTATAAAGGGACAGGAATATATTATGTTGGTGGTTATATCCATCGTAAAGCTGGTAAGAGTGCTAAAAAATAAAAAAGGAATTTATTCGGTTTATGATTAAAAAAGAATCTTCTCAACTTTTAAGGCGAAAACGTCATTTACGTTTAAGAAAAAAAATTGTAGGTAGTTCACAAAAACCCCGTTTAAATGTTTCTTATTCTAATAGATATTTTTATGTTCAAATTATTGATGATCATTTAGGTATTACTTTATGTAGCGTTCATAGTAAACATATTCATGCTAATATTGTTAATACTAAGGTAGCTTCGGAAATTGGCAAAGTAATTGCTCAAAAAGCTTTGGCAAAAGGTATTAAAAATGTTGTTTTTGATCGAGGTGGATATCTTTATCATGGTCGCATTAAAGTTTTAGCTGATTCTGCTCGAGCAGAAGGTTTAAATTTTTAATAATATGTTCAGTTATTTAAAAAAATGGAGACATTTATGAAAAGAGAATTATCTAATAAAAAAAAATTATCTTCATTTGAAGAGAAAATAGTCAAAATTAGTAAAATTGTTAAAGTTGTTAAAGGGGGGCGTCGCTTTCGTTTTTCTGCTTTAGTTGTAGTAGGTGATCAAAAGGGTAATATTGGATTCGCTTCTTGTAAAGCTCAAGAAGTCTTAGAAGCTATTAAAAAAGCTGTTGAGAAAGCTAAAAAAAATTTATTTTGTGTTGCTTTAAATGGTACTACTATACCTCACGAAATTATAGGTCGTTTTGGAGCTACTAAATTTTTTTTAAAACCAGCTTCTAAAGGTACAGGTATTGTAGCAGGAGGTACAGCAGCTAGATCAATTTTTAAATTAGCAGGAATTACTGATATTATTACAAAAACTTTTGGTTCACGTACACATATTAATGTTTTGAGAGCTACAGTGAACGGCCTTAAGCAATTAAAAACTGTACAGGATACAGAAAAACTTAGGGGTGTTTCGTTACAAAATCGTATTAGAGGAATTGCTAAATGAATCAAATTAAAATTAAATTATGCAAAAGCTTAATCGGGCGTACTCCGAAACAAATAAAAACAGCTCATGCTTTGGGACTCAAAAAGATTAATCAAATTGTTATTAAAGAAGAAAAATCCGCAGTACATGGAATGTTAAAAATTATTAAACATTTAGTTTCAATTAAGTAAAAATTTTAATTATATAATTGAATTATATAATTGATTAATTAATTATTTATTAAATAAGAAAGGAGAGTTTTAAAATATGTTGAATTCATTGAAACCTGTTTATAAAGCGCGTAAGAGTATTAAGCGTTTAGGAAGAGGTCCTGGTAGTGGATTAGGTAAAACTTGCGGTCGCGGTCATAAAGGGCAATTAGCTCGTTCCGGTGGAAAAACTCGTATAGGTTTTGAAGGCGGTCAAACTCCTTTTTTTCAACGTATCCCAAAACAGGGTTTTTATAATTTTAATAAAAAAAAATATTCTTTAGTTAATATTGAAGATTTAGAAAAATTTGAAAACGATACTTTGGTTACACCTCAATTATTAGCAGAACATAAAATTGTTAAAAAAAATAATGATTTAATTAAAATTTTAGCCAAAGGTAATTTAACTAAAAGATTAATAGTACAATTTGTCAAATTTTCTAAAAAAGCGGAAGAAGCTATTATAAAATCCGGAGGAAAGATTAAAGTTGTATAAAATAAAATAAAAAGGTAAATTTTAATGAAAATATTAGTAAGCTCTATTAAAGATAAACGACATATTATAAATAAAATTTTTTTAACTTTATTTATTATTTTTATTTATGTAATTGGTTTAAAAATATACATCCCATGTATACCTCTTAATATTTTAAGGTTTTCGCAGATCCAAAAAGCATTATCAAGAGATATATCTATATTTAACAATTATATGCCTATATATTTGTTATCTTTAGGGGTAATGCCTTATATTACTGCTTCTATTATTATACAAATTGCTAGTAAAATTTTTCCGCTTTTAAAAGAATGGAATGAACAAGGTTCTATTGGTAAGCACAAAATTAATTTTATTACTAGATTGTTTACTTTAATAATAGCTTTAGGCCAAGGATTAGCTTCTGTTATTCGCTCTAGTATGTTTAACATTGCTAAACAAAAATTTTTAGTTTTACAAGTAGTATTTTTTTTAATTGTGGGTTGTTTTATTTGTATTTGGTTATCTGATCTAATCACTAATAAAGGTATAGGTAATGGAGTTTCTATTTTTATAGTTATAAGTATAAGCGAAAATTTATCTAAAAGTTTTAAATATTTATGGTTAAATGATAATTTTTTTAGTTTAAGCAAAAAAATTTTAATTTCATTATCTTTTTTAATTTTATTAATTTTAACAATTATTTTATGCTCTTCTTATTTAAAAATTCCTATTAGTTATGCTACACATAAAAAACATGATAAAATTCAAAACCATATACCTTTAAAAATTAATACTTCTGGTATTTTACCTATTATTTTAGCTAATACTTTTCTTAATATTTTTCCCACTATAAGTGCTTTTTTATCGGAAGGTAATGCTTTTAAACAGTTTACTCGTCAGTTACAAGAATCACAATATTATTATTTAGGTTTAGGATTTTTTATTTATCTTTTATTAATTTTATTATTTTCGTTTTTTTCTGTTTTTATCATGCTGGATCCTTATGAAATTGCTAATCATTTGTCCAAACAGGATGCTTACTTAGATGGAGTTAAACCGGGACAAGAGACCGTGTATAAAATTACACAAAAAGTATTCAAAGTGACTCTTATGGGGGCATTTTCTTTAACAATGTTAGCTGCTTTACCTGATATAATTAATTTCCTATTATTTAATAAATCAGATCGTCTTTCTACTTTTAATTTAGGAGGGACTAGTCTTATAATTGTAGTTGGTGTAGCTATTGAAATTGTACAAAAAATTACAACTAGCACTAATGTTAATAAATTATATAATAAATTATTTTAATTTTATTAAATGTTTAATTTAGTAATTTTATGGAATAAAGTTTTTTATTAAAATATATAAAATGGAATCAATTATATTATGTTATTCGTTAAAAAAAAAGATGAAATCGCTATAATGAAAATGGCAGGAAAAATTTTATCCCAAATTAAGAAAAAATTAATTTTTTTTTTAAAAGAAGGGATTTCTACAGGAGAATTAGATTTATTAGCTAATAAATTTATAAAAGAATATAACGTTATTTCTGCTTTTAAAAATTATGATGGTTTTCCGGGATATATTTGTACTTCTGTGAATGATGCTATAGTTCATGGAGTACCTTCTTATAAAGAGATTTTAAAAACTGGTGATATTATAACTATAGATTTAGGGATTAAATATCGGGGTTATTTTGTAGATGCTGCATGGACATATGCTATAGGTAATATCCCTGATAAAACTATTAAATTATTGAAAAATACTCAAGAAGCTTTGTATAAAGGCATTGAGCAAGTTTTTCCGGGTAACCGAATATCACATATTTCAAATGCTATTTTTAAAATAGGTAGTTTAAATGGTTATGGTATTATTGAAAGTTTTTCTGGTCATGGTATCGGTAAATCTTTACATGAAAAACCTTATATTTTTAATTTTAATTTCGTTGAACAAGATTATGTATTAGTACCAGGTATGACTTTTTGCATCGAACCAATGTTTACTTTAGGTAGTAAAGAAGTTAAAATACTTCCTGATGGTTGGACGGCAGTTAGTAAAGATAATAGTTTAAGTGCTCATTTTGAACATACTATTTTAGTTACTGATCAAGGTTATGAAATTTTAACATTATAAATTTGTAATAAGGGGTTATTGAGACTATTATATGGAAAAAATAAGTATAGATGCTTCAGTTGTTGGAACATTACCCGGTGCTAAATTTAAATTGGAATTACCTAATAAGAAAAATATAATAGCTTGTATTTCGGGTAAAATACGTAAAAATAATATTCATATTTCTTTAGGAGATAAAGTAAAGGTAGAATTTAGTTCAGATTCTAAAGATATAGGTCGTATTGTATATCGTTATAAATTATAAATTGTAAAGTGTAAAGGAATCTAAATTATGAAAGTACGTGCATCTGTAAAAAAACGTAGTGCTGATGATATTATTGTTCGACGTAATAAAAAAGTGTTTGTTATTAATAAAAAGCAACGCCGTCATAATCAAAGACAAGGTTAATACAGAAAGGAGTATATTATAAATGTTAAGACTTGCAGGAGCAGATATTCCTGGTACTAAAAGTATTTTAATCGGTTTAACTTATATTTATGGTATAGGCATCAAAACATCTCGTAAAATTTTACAATCAATTAATATTGATGCAAATATTAGAGTAAAAGATTTGCAAGAATCTCAATTAACCGCTATTAGAACAGAAATTAATAAATTAAATGAACAAGGTTTACTTCGGAGAGAACTTCCTTTGATGAATATTAAAAATTTAATATCTATTAACTCTTATAGAGGTAGAAGGCATAATTTAGGTTTGCCAGCAAGAGGTCAAAATACTCGTAATAATGCTAAAACATCTAGACGAAATCGGCAAATAAATCTTGCTGATTCGGTTAAAAAAAATAATATCAAAAAAAGAGGATAATTTAATTTATGTCTTCAAAAAAACAAATCAAAAAAGATAAAAAGGTTAAAAAAAATGTTCCTGTGGGAATTATTCATATAAAAACTAGTTTTAATAATACTATTATTAATTTTACAGATGAACAAGGTAATACTATTGTACAAAAGAGTGCTGGTATGTTAGGTTTTCATGGAACTCGTAAAAGTAATTTATTTGCTGCTCAACAAGTTGCTAAGAGTGTTTTCGAAATAGCTACTAAAAATTATGGTGCCAAACAAGTAGAAGTTCGCTTTAATGGTATTGGTGTTGCTCGTGATACTGTTTTACTTTTGCAAGATGCGGAGTTATTTGTTTCGTGTTTGAAAGAAGCTACTCCTGTTCCTCATAACGGTTGTAGACCTCGTAAACGCCCTCGTGGATAAAAAAGGATATTGACATGAAAAAATTACAATTTTTAAAACCTATAATGCAAATTCAAGAAGAAGAAAATTTTAATTCTAATTGTAGTCGTTTTATTATTCAATGTTTATCTTCAACTTATGGTAATACTTTAGGTACGCCTTTAAGAAGAATTTTACTTTCTTCTTTGCCAGGTATCGCCATTGTTAATGTTAAAATTGAAGGTGTTAAACATGAGTTTAGTTTTATAGAAGGTATTACTGAGGATGTAATGACTATTTTACTGAATTTAAAAGGGGTAATTTTAAGTTCTGATTATAATTCTATAGAAGATTTTGAACAAAAATTAGAAATGGATGTAACAGGTCCTAAAGAAGTAATAGCCGCTGATTTTAAACCTGTTGCAGGTATTAAAATTATTAATCCGTCTCATTTAATAGCAACCTTAAGTTTGAATGCAAGATTGAAAATGGAAGTAACTGTTCGCCGAGGTATTGGTTATAAAGGTTCTGAAGAAAATAAAATTTATAATCGTGGTGAATTTGGTGTTATTGCTATAGATTCTATATATACTCCTATTGTTCGTAGTACTTTTCATGTAGAATCAAAATTAGGTAATAAAGAAGAATTAATTTTAGAAATTGAAACTAATGGCGCTATTACTCCTAAAAAAGCTTTAGCTTTAGCAGCTAAAATTTTATTAGATCATTTAGCTGTTTTAGTGGAATTATCAGAAGAAACTCAACAGATTAATTTTATTCAAGAACCTGAAAAATCTCATCATAATCATGCATTAGATTTTAAAATTGAACAATTAGAATTATCAGTTAGATTATTAAATAGTTTAAAAAAATCGAAAATCTTTACTGTTCGAGAATTGGTTAGTCATCAAGAAGAAGAAATTACTAAATTAAGTAGTTTAGGAAAAAAATCTTTTGAAGAACTTAAAGAAAAAATGAAAAATTTAGATTTGCATTTTGGTATGTTAAATAAATTGGAATAAACTGAAACAATTTAACGAAAAGAGGATAAATTTTATATTATGAGTTTTAGCAAATTAAGACGTAATAAATCTCAAAAAAAAGCTTTATTGAAAAATTTAGTATCTAGTTTAGTAATAGCCGAACAGATAACTACTACTTTATCAAAAGCTCAAGAGTTACGTCGTATTATGGATAAAGTTATTAATTTAACCAAAACATCAAATTTAACTAATCATAGAAGAGCTTTAAATTTATTTTTTAATCAAAAATTGAATAATAATCAAACAATTTTGCGTAAATTAGTTAAGGAAATTTCTCCAAAATATAACGATAGATCAAGTGGATATACACGTGTTATTAAAACTGAATTTCGTCGTGGGGATTCAGCTCCTATGGCTATTATTCGTTTTATTTAAATTAAATATTTTTGATATTTTTTTATTATATTTTATGTTTTAATGATTTTTAATTTTATTAAATATTTTTGATATAATAGAAATTAAAAATATCAGAGTTATTAAGGTAGATTTATGATTATTGTTGAAAATTTGTATTTTAGTTATAAAGATGATGAAATTTTACAAAATTTAAATTTTCGTGTTACTGATGGAAAATGGATTTCGATTATAGGCGGTAATGGTTCAGGTAAATCTACTTTAGCTAGAATTTTAGTTGGTTTATTACCCATTCAAAAAGGTCGAGTGATTATTGATAATATTGCATTAACAGAAGAAAATTTATTTTTATTACGTTCTCGTATTGGTATTATTTTTCAAAATCCTGATTATCAATTTATTGGTTGTGATGTAAAACATGATATTGCCTTTGGATTAGAAAATCAAAATTTATCTCGCGAAGAAATGCAAAAAAAGATTTTTAATATTGCTAAAAAATTAAATATTTTACATTTATTAGATTGTAATCCTCAAGAATTGTCTGGAGGTCAAAAACAATTAGTAACTATTGCATCTATTTTAGTTATGGATCCTCAAATTATAATTTTTGATGAACCTACATCTTTTTTAGATCCGCAAGTTACTCAAAAAGTTAATAATATTATTAAAGATATTCATAGAACTGATAATAAAATTTTAATTATTATTACACATGATTGGGAATTTGCTTTTCAAAGTGATGAAATTATTTTTTTACAAAAAGGTAATCTTTTAAAACAAGATACTCCTGTTAATTTTATGAAAGATGAAATATTTTTAAAAAATAATTTCATCAATTTGCCTTTATCTTTAAAGCTTTATTATCGTTTACAACAGGATTTTAATCAATTACAAAACCCGCCTATTATTTTGTCTAAATTAAAGGATTTTTTATGGCAATACAGTTTAAAAATGTAAGTTTTGCCTATAATAAAGATGGCATTTTCTCTTTAAATAAAATTAATTTATCTATTAATGCAAACCAAGAATTTATTGCTATTGTTGGCCCTACAGGTGCAGGTAAATCTACATTAGTACAAATAATGAATGGTTTATTATTGTCTACAAAAGGTATAGTAAAAATTTTTGATAAAATAATTAATAATAAAACGTCTTCAACAATTTTAACTAATTTAAGACGTAAAATAGGTTTAATTTTTCAATTCCCTGAATATCAATTATTTGAATCTACCGTTTTAAAAGATGTTCTTTTTGCTTTAACTTCTGAAAATATAAAAATTTCTGAACTACAAACAAAAGCTGTAGAAATTTTAAATAAAGTAGGAATAAATAGTAATTTTATAAATACTTCTCCTTTTAAATTATCTGGCGGTCAGCAAAGAAAAGTTGCTATTGCTGGAATTTTAATTATGGAACCACAGATTATTATTGCGGATGAACCAACAAGAGGTTTGGATGCTCAAGGTTATTTTGATATAATTAATATTTTCCAATATCTTTATCAAATGGAAAAAAAAACAATTATTTGTATTACTCATGATATGAATTTGGTAGCTCAATATGCTACTCGTGTTATCTTTATGGAAAAAGGTAATATTGTTTTTGATAATTCTAAAGAAATTTTTTTTAAAAATTTTGAATTACAAAAATTTAATTTATATGAACCTCAAACCTTTCGCATTTTAAAATTAATGGAAAAATCTCTAAATATTCCTTTCCATCCGGTTTATTCTGAAGAGGAATGTTTATCTTATTTACGTAAATTTTATCTAGGCGGAATTTAATGATATGATAGTAAAAAAATATAAAGATAATTTAATTTCATATCGGAATAAATTTTTTTTATATTCGATTCATCCTGGTGTTAAAATATTTGTATTTTTTTGTTGGTTAAAAATTATTTTAGGATTAAGTTTTACATCAGATTTTATAAGTAACGATTGGTTTAATAATTTTTTTTATATAATAATATTAATTTTTAATTTTTTTTTGGTATTTTGGTTATTTACGAAAACCAATTATTCATGGATAAAATTAATTAAAAATATTTCGCATTTAAATTGGTTAATTATATTAAGTTTAATTTTTAATTTATCAACTGTATCTAAGTCTTATGATGACATTAAAATTTTAATGTGGGATAAATTTTATATTTGGTTTTTGATTGTTTTATTATTTTTTGTTTTTAAATATTATTTTTTAAGTGGTTTATATAGTTATGTGTTTTTATTAATTAATTTTTTATTACCTAGTTTATTTTTTTCTAGAGGTTGGTTTATTGGCGATATAAAAATGTTATTTTTATCTCCGAATTATATATGGAAAACTTCTTTCGTTATTATACGTATTTTGATGATTTTTTTGATTTTTACTTTATTTTCTCTTACTACTTCTTTTATGGAAATAAATGATGGGTTAGAGTTAATTTTAAAACCTCTTAAGAAAATTCATTTTCCTTTAGAAACTTTTACTATGTTATTATCTTTAATTTATATGTTTATACCTTTTTTGTTATTTGAGTCTCAAAAAATTATAAAAGCGCAAACTTCTCGAGGGATTAATTTAAATACTCAAAATATTTTCAAAAAAATTTATTATCTTATTGCTTTATTGATACCTATTTTTGTTCTTTCTTTTAAAAAATCGTCGATTTTAGCTAATGCTATGGAGTCGCGAGGTTATATTTTGGGAGCTCCACGTACTAAATTAACTTATTATTCTATGAATTATCTTGATTATTTAGTATTATTTTTTCATTTATTATTATTATTTTGTAGTTTTATTATTTAATTTATAATAAAAAATATAATTTTATTAACTTGTTTTATTTATTTGATTTAAATTTATTATTTTTTAATTTTAATTCAGAAATTAAGGGTAAAAATTATGTTTATTACTTTTGAAGGCGGAGATGGTGTAGGCAAAACAACTCATGCTTTATCTTTATTTAAAACTATTAAAAATAAATATCCGGTTATTATGACTAGAGAACCTGGTGGTTATGATTTAGTTAAAACGATAAAACAAATTTTAATTAATACGCATAATAAAATTAATTTTGTTACAGAAGCTTTATTGTATGCAGCGGATAGAATAGAACATCTTCAACAAGTTATTAAACCGGCTTTGTTAGATAATAAAATTGTTATTTGTGATCGTTATTTAGATTCTTCTTTTGTTTATCAAGGTTATGTGAGAAAATTAGGTATTAAATTTATTAAGCAAATTAATTATTTAGCTTATAATTTATTACCAGATATTACTTTTTATTTAGATTTAGAACCTAAAAAAATTTTAAAAAGATTATATATTCGAAATAAAAATAAATTAGAAGGTTTTGACACACAAAAACTTTTTTGGCACCAACAAATTCGAAAAGGTTATTTAAGGCTTTGCCGTCAATATCCTAAAAGAATTATTAAAATTGATACTAATAATCTTTCTGTTGAAGAAGTGCATTTAATTATTTTGGATAAATTACGTGAATTATTCAGGTTAAATATATAAAGATTATGTCCGATAATTATTTAATAGAATATTTTAAAACGTTAATGCGTGATAAAAAATTATCTCATTTATATTTGATTGAAACTACTTATCATAAATCCATAAAACGCGCCTTAATTATAGATTTGGTTTATGAATTTTTACAAACAGATAAAATTAAACCTGATAATTTAAAAAAAATGATTTCAGAAAATAGTTATCCTAATTTTTATTATTTGTATGATAATAAAAATATTTCTATAGGTAAAGAAAAAATTTTAGAAATGTTTAATTATTTTACACAAACTTCCTTAATGCAAAAAAAAAAGATTTATGTTATCGAAGGTATAGACAAGATCAGTTATAATGCAGCTAATAGTTTATTATATTTTTTAGAAAATCCTATAAATGAAAATATTTTAGGTATTTTGATAACTGAAGATCGTAATTTAGTTTTACCTACTATTGTTTCTAGAGCTCAAATATTATGTTGGCATCCTTGTGTTGAATCTTCTTTATCTGATGATCTAGATTTTAAAAAAGATATGTTGGATCAAATATTATTTAATTTATTACAAGAAATAAATAAACAAGAAATTTATTTACTAAATAAGCATTATTTATTTAATTTAAAAAAATTTTTTTTAATTTTTTTGGAAAATTTTCAGAAAAAATTTTTTTCTAACGAATTATTAAATAAAACTTTTAATTTAATGACTTATGATTATTTTTTTAGTGATTTTTTGTTTATATTAAGTAAATTTTTTTTAAATTTACTTTATAAAAAACAAAACAAATCAATAAATATATTTCCAAATTATTTATTTAAAATAAATTATTTAATTGCTTTGTCTGAAATAGAGATTATTTATTGGTTAAAAATTTTTAATGATTTAGAACCTATTAGTTTAAAAATGGAAAATAAATTTTGTTGGTTAGTTTTAATTTTAGAAATTAAAAAAAAGAATAGTTAAAATGGATATTAATTATGTTATATACTCAAAAAACTTTTCAGGAAAAAAAAGCAACTTTATATTTAGTTGCTACTCCTATAGGTAATATGTCAGATTTAACCTTTAGAGCTTTAGATATTCTAAAACAAGTAGATTATATTTTAGCCGAAGATACTCGTCAGGCATATAAAATTTTGAAATTTTATCAATTTAATAATAATTTGTTGTCATTACATCAATTTAATGAAAAACAACGCATTTCTAAAGTGTTATCCTTATTGAAACAAAATAAAAATTTAGCTCTTATTAGTAATGCAGGAACCCCTTTAATTAGCGATCCGGGTTTGTTATTAGTGCGTGCAGTACAATCATCAGGTTTTTATGTTTGTTCTGTACCAGGAGCTTCTGCTGTTATAACAGCTTTTAGTATTTCTACTTTTGATTTGCCTTTTTTGTTTTTAGGTTTTTTACCGAAAAAAAAAATACAAAAAGAAAAAATTTTATTAAAATATCGTTTTTTTCAAGGTACTTTAATTTTTTTTGAATCTCCTATGCGTTTATTAGACACTTTATTATTGATTCAAAAACATTATATTCGAAGAAATATTAGTTTATCCAAAGAATTAACAAAAAAATTTGAAACTATTATTTATGGTGATATTAATGAAATTTTAAAAGAAAAAGAAAAAATATCTTTTAAAGGCGAATATGTAATAACTATTGATAAAAATTTATTTTTATCAACATATCAAGATTTATCTTTGGAAGAACATTTTTTGCTTTTATTGAAACATGGTTATTCTAAGAAAGAAGCTTTAAAATGTTTATCTAAAGATCGTAATATATCTAAAAAACAAATTTATCATTATTTGAATATACCGAGATTTGATCAATTAGAAAATAAGGAGTAATGAAAATTAGTTTCTATGATTAAAAAAGATAAATTTTTTATTACTACTTCAATTGTATATACTTCGGCTTTACCTCATATAGGCAATGTTTATGAAATGATTTTAGCAGATGCTATAGCACGTTTTAAAAAAATGGAAGGATATTCTGTTTTTTTTCAAACAGGAACAGATGAACATGGTCAAAAAATAGAAAATAAAGCTCTAATGAATAAAATGTCCAATCAAGAATATGTTGATTTTATTTCTTATGAAATCAAACAGGTTTATAAATCTGTAAATATTGAATATGATTATTTTATTCGCACTACTAACGAAAAACATAAACAATATGTTCAAAAATTTATAGATCAACTATTCCAACAAAAAGATATTTATCTGGGAGTTTATCAAGGATGGTATTCTATCGCTGAAGAAAGTTATATATCAGAAAAAGATTTAATTGATAAAAAATTACCTAGTGGAGAAACTCCGATTTGGATGCAAGAAGAAGTTTATTTTTTTAAATTATCAAAATATCAATCGCTTTTATTAAAATATTTAAAAGAACACCCTGATTTTATCAAACCATTAGTACGTCGAAAAGAAATTTTAAATTTATTAAAAGAGCCTTTAGCAGATTTATCTATTTCGCGAACCTCTTTTAAATGGGGTATACCATTACCCTTTGATAATACGCATATTACTTATGTTTGGTTTGATGCCTTAAGTAATTATATTACAAGCTTATTAGATTATCCTGAAAAAGATTGCTCTAAAATTTGGTATGATCATAAAAATTTAGTTAAATATTGGCCACCTGATTTACAAATTATAGGTAAAGATATTGTGAGATTTCATTTGATTTATTATTTAAGTTTTTTATTTGCTTTAAAACTACCTTTACCAAAACAATTTTTAATTCATCCTTGGATTTTATTTAATGATCGTAAAATGTCTAAATCTACTCAAAATGTAGTTTATGTTGATGATTTGAAGAAAATATTTCCTATTGATGCTATTCGTTATTTTGTTTTACATGAAATTCCTTATGTATCTGATGGTTGTTTAACTTATGATTTAATGTTTGAACGTTATAATACAGATTTGATAAATACTGTTGGTAATTTATTAAGTCGTTCCTTAGGAATGTTAAAAAAATATTGTGATAATAAAATTTTTAAAGTTAATAATTTTGAAGATGAATTAGGATTACAATTATCTAATTTAGCTATTTCAACTTTACCAAAAATTCGTTTATGTATGAAAGATTTTAAAGTATCTGAGGCTATCGAAAATATTATGAATTTAGCTCGTCATGGCAATAAATATATTGATTTAATGAAACCATGGGAATTATTTAAAAGTAATTGTCCTCAAGATATTAATAAATTAAATTATTTTTTATATAATACTATAGAAAATATACGTTTTATTGGTATTTTATTGCAACCTTTTTTACCGACTACAGCTCAATGTATTTTAGATCAAATTCAATCGGAAGAAAATACTTTTGAAAGTTTAAAAGTTTTTGGTATAACTAAAAATAAAATTTTATTCGGTAAGAAAGATAAACTATTTCAGCGTTTTGAAAAAGAAAAATTAAAAATTTTTTTTAATTAATCATTTTTATTTGAAAATAAAAAAAATTTATTATTTTGATAAATAAACTCAAATAAATATAATTTCATTTTTTTAAAATATAAGAGTAAATTGTAAATTAAATTATTTAAAAAGGATTGTAAATGAGAATAATACCTTATGAATTATATCCATACACTCCTGATATTTCTTTATGCGCTTTAAGAAAAGAATTTGGTATGTATGATTATTGTTTGAATAAAAATGTTAAAAATAAAGCTATGCAATTTTTTTTAGATTTAGGTCGTAATTATTTTAATTTGTCTATTCATAAATGGGTTTTAGAAATGTCCCAACGAACTCATTATGTTAATAGTTTTCATTATTTTTACGCTAAAAATCATGATTATATAATTGTTAACACAAATTTTTTAGTAATTTTAGAATGTTGTTTACAATGGGAATTAAAACGTTTTTTACCTCATAATAAAAATGTATCATGGTATATAATTGTTAAATCTTTATTATCCATTGATAATCAAAATAATTTATACGATTCATTATCTTTAGATATGTATCAATATTTAAAAAAATGGTATTGTGATAATTTTATGTGCTCTAATAATCAAGGAAATTTAAAACCTAAAAATCTTGATATGAATAAAGTAATTTTATTTTTTAAAAAAACTTTACTTTAAATTATTTAATAATAAAATATTATGTAATTTTACCCCAATAATCAGCGCGATAAACACTGAAAAAATAAAGAAAGTTCCTGAAAAATAAAAGGATTACAGCGTTTTCTAAAAGCAGGTTAAAAAATGATTCTAAGGAGAAGCCTGAAATGGCCTAAGAAGAATAAGAAGATGTAATCTCGAACCTGTTCTGTAAACTACTGAAACCGGACAGTCCAGAGCCTATCAATATTAAAGAACTGTATTGGATAGTTTATCAATCGAAAATCTGGAATCTCACCGTTAATAAAACGGTTACTTCCCCTAAGGAATCAAGGTTGATATGTAGAGTAACTGGGAGAATCCTAAAGACAGCGTTATTAGATTAACCAATAATGAAATAAATCAAATTCTGGCTAACAATTGCAAGCGGAACAACAAATATAGACTATTAATGGCATCAAGCTCAAGAAGATTGAGTAATACCACCGCGAATATGTCAATGTTTATTATCAATTATGACCAATT
>JAUZIB010000007.1:0-26049 GCA_032887715.1 Candidatus Phytoplasma australasiaticum | reverse complement strand
CGAGACAGGTTCAGAAATTACATCAATTTACCTTCTTAGGCCATTTCAGGCTTCTCCATAAAATTATTCGGTGGCGGGGTCATCTTGACTAATTTGCTTTGGTCTTAACCCGCTTTTATGGTCTGCTTTAGTCTAATACACTTTCGTTTATTAGACCGACCATATCCTTTCAGGGTCTATCAGCCCTGGCTATTGGTTAAATAGCACGAGATTTAGGCCTCTTTGGCGCCCACAAACAGATTATAAACATCCAAAATGAAATCAATTTAATCAGTAATAATTACTATATATTTGTGTATTATTTTAATCAAAATGACAAAAAAACTTAATAAGTATCCAAAATTTTCTATTCTAATTCATAAAATAACTTTTAATAATATTGAATCTAAGAATTAACTTCTACTTACTTTTACATAATTCAAAAGAAAAAAATTATATTCTTATTTATAATATAAAAAAATCGCTTAATATATCATAATAACAATATATTATATGTTTTTAAAATTTAGCGAATTTTTTAATTAGTTAAAATTTTCACCTTCTCTCTGATTTCTAATTGAGTTATAATTTTTAAACTCAACATTTTTCATAATAAAATTTATTTTTTTATTATAAGATGAATAATCCGAAATAAATATTACTTAATTTAATCAAAAAAATATTAATTTTTTTATAAAAAACATGAAAATTAAATAATTTAATATTCTTTAGATTTAATATCAAAAGATATTAATATTTTGAAAAAAAATAATTAAAAAACTAAAACTAATTTTCAAATCATTACTACAACCTATAGCAATTTCATACTAGAATTATATTTAATTCTTATTACAAATGTCAAGGAAAAAATATAAATATAATTTTAAATTTAAAAAATAAAATTATATACATTTATTTAAATTTTAAAATATCTGATGAAAAACTTAATCGATTTATTTTTTTGCTTAAAAAAAAGGAAAAATGGAAAATTTTAAATGTATATAAAAGAAAAATCAACTTCTAATATCATCCTTATAAAATATGTTATAATTAAAAAGTTGATATTATTTTATTTATAACTATATTATCATCTTGAATAGAACAATCTACATAAAAAAATAAAATTTTATAAATTAAAAAAATGCAAATTTCTATATATATCATATTAGTTAAATAGAAAAATTAAAATTATAAATAAATTATATTTTTAAAAAAATAATTTACTATATAATTACCAAAAATGACTTAAAAAATTTAAAATTAAAAACTTATAAAAATAAAAAATGCATTTTTTTAATTAATTGAATTAATAATAATATAAAAAGTTATAAAAATTTCAAAAATAGACTTTTTAATGAATAAAATGATGCTAATTTTTTAAAAAAATTAAAAATTTCAATATAAGGATTTTATATGATTACATTAGCCATAGATGCTATGGGTGGAGATTTTGCTCCTAACATAGTAATTCAAGGAACAATAAAAGCTTTAATTTCGAATAAAGATTTAAATATTAATTTATATGGTGATCAAAAACAAATAGAAGATTATTTACAAAAAACAACTACAAAAAATCTTTTAAATTCTATTAAAACCAGATTAAAAATTATAAATACACCTTTATATTTATCCATGAATGCTCAAAATATCAGAGAAGCTATAAGAGATAATACCCCCTATTCTATGTTTGTAGCTCTTAAAGATGTTACTCAACTATCTTTAATAGATGGTTTTATAACAGCTGGACCAACACAAGCATTAGTTTTAGCTAGTTATCTTATTATAGGCACTTTACCTGGAATAAAAAGAATATCATTAGCACTTATGTTTAAATCTATTGATAATCGTACTCGAATTTTAACAGATGCAGGCGCTAATGCAGAAATAAAAGAAGAAAATATTCTAGATTTTGCTATATGCGCTAATTATTTAGCTAAAATATTATTAAATATATCCAAACCTAAAATTAAACTTTTAAATATAGGTATAGAACCAAACAAGGGTCGAAAAATGGATGTTAATATTTTTAAATTATTAAGTAATAATCCAAAAATTAATTTCCAAGGAAATGAAGAACCGAATAATTTTTTTAATACAGAAGCTGATATTTTACTAAGTGACGGTTTTACAGCTAATATGATATTAAAAACATACAAAGGCACTGTAGAAATGTATAAAAATAATTTAAAAAAAATACTAACTAGTAATTTTTATACAAAAATAATTAGTAAAATATTTTTATATAAAACTATAAAAAACCATTTTAAACAATTTAATACAGATAAAACAGGAGGAGCTATATTGCTAGGATTAAAAAAAATTATTATTAAAGCTCCTGGTAATTCTACAAGCTATTCTTTCTATCATACTATTAATCAAACCATTGATTTAATCAAAAAAAATTTTTTAAAAAAAATAATTGAAAATTTTCAATAAATACAAGGATTATTATGTATCTCCAAAGTTTATTTAAAAGATTAAATATAAAACCTAAAAATATTAATTTATATATTAACGCTTTAACACATAGTTCATATGCTAATGAACATAATTTAAAACATCACAATAACGAAAGATTAGAATTTCTCGGAGATTCTATTATTAATTTTCTCATGGCTAATTATCTTTATAGAAAAAATCAAGATAACGAAGGTATAATGACTAAAAAAAGAGCTCAAGCTGTTTGTGTAGAATCTCTTTTAATTTATTCAACTGAAATAAATCTAAAACAATATATTTTATTAGGAAAAGGCGAACGTAAAAGAGGTATATATAACTATTCTATTATTGCTGATGCTTTTGAAGCTTTATTTGCGGCTATATATTTAGATTTAGGTTATTTACAAGTAAAAAAAACTTTTCATTATATAGTAGTTCCTTGTTTATCTAAAATTATAGGAATTATTGATTTTAAAACGCAACTGCAAGAATTAGTACAAACACGTCATCAACACATTAAATATAAAATTGTTGCTGAAACAGGATTAGCACATGAAAAAGAGTTTATTGCTGAAGTATATTTATCTGAACAATTATTAGGTAAAGGTGAAGGTAAAACAAAAAAATCCGCCGAGCAACAAGCAGCTAAAATAGCTTTAGAAAAATTATCGCAAGAAAGTAAATTAAAATAATGTTAAAAGAAATATATGAAGAAGGATATTTAGATATAGAAAAAATTTTAATTCATAAATATCTAAAACTTAATTTATTAATTAAAGAAGTAAAAATGCTATTATTACTATTTAAACAATATCAACAACCTATTCTATCAACAGAAAAAATAACAAAAAACACTAATTTATCTTTAACAGAAATAAATAATATTTTAGGAAATTTAATAAAAAAAAACTTTTTATGTTTATATCAAAAAGAAATTAATAATCAAGTCCAAGAAATGTTTGACTTAGGTGAAACTTTTAATCAAATCGAAAAATTATATAAACAACCAAAATTAAATAATTTAAAACATAAAAATATTTCAAATATTAGTCATACTATATCTAATATTGAAAAAATTAAAGGGGATGTTTTGAATAGCCAAGAATTAGAAATCATTAAAAAATGGTATCTTGAATTTAATTATCCACAAGAAAAAATTATACAAGCAATTCAACAAGCCAATGCTAACAAAAAAAAATCTATTTTTTACATCAATAATTTACTAAATTATCAAAATCAACAAAATATATCGCAAGATAAAAATATAGAAAAAACTCTACATAAAATTTTTGATAAAATAAAATAAATTAAAATAATTTATTATTTTACCTTATCTAATACTAAAAATATGTTATAATTGAAGGCGATATTGAATCTTTTTTTTTTATAAATTAAAAGATTTAATAATAAAATTATATAATATAGAGGAGAAGAAAAAGTTTCTTTATGAATCACAAAGAAAATTTTTTACAAACTAAAAACGGCAAAATTACAGTTGGTGTTTTAGCATCTGCAGGTATAGCTTTAGTTGTTTATTTACTAACAGCTAAATTATTACATTGGAAGCCTTTTAACATAAAAACATTAACAACTAAAGATATTGATAATTTAAAAGTAGACATTACAGACTTCACTGGAAAAACAAAAAAAGACGATATTTCTCAAGATACTGCTAAAAAAGAAGCGCAAAAAGCAGTTGATGCTATAAAAAAAATAATAGATGCATTTACAGAAAATAACAAAGCAGATGATAAAGATAAAAAAATCGCTAGCACAACAATGGACTCAGCAAACGCTTTAAAAACAAAAGCTGACGCTGCATTAAAATTTGCTAATGACGCTTCTACTTGGGAAGACGCACAAGTAGTAGATTTTGTCAGCAAAATGGTTAAAACTACTGATATTAATAATATATTAAGTCAAGCTAAAACAGACTTAAAATTATAATTAAAATCTATTTAAATTTTTAATAAAATAAAAAAGTGTTCGTTTATGAACACTTTTTTTTATTCTTTTGATGATAAATTGAAGCAGTTAAAATAAAATCTTTAAATAAGGGATGTGGATGAAAAGGGCGAGATAAAAACTCCGGATGAAATTGAACCCCTATAAACCAAATATGATCACCCAATTCTATTATTTCTACAATTGATTTTTGTAAATTAAAACCAGAAATTATAAAATTTTTATTTCGCGTAAACATGGAAATATATTCAGAATTCATTTCATAACGTTGACGATATCTTTCAGAAATTACGGATTTTTGATAAATCGCATAACTTTTGCTCGACGTTATAATTTTAGTATTTTTTAAACCTAATCTTAAAGTCCCCCCTATATCAGTATCAGTAATTTTGCACTTAATTACCGGATAAGGAGTATTTTTATCTATCTCCGTCGAATTTGCTCCGAATAAATTTAACACATTATTAGCATATTCCACCACAGCTAACTGCATACCTAAGCAAATCCCAAAAAAAGGGATATTTTGACAACGAGCATAGCGAATAGCTTGTAATTTACCTTCAATAGCTCGACCACCAAAGCCACCAGGAACTAAAATACCATCACAGTCGCATAAAAAGTCATGTACATTATCACTATTAATATCTTCAGAATAAATAAATTGAATGTCAATACCTACTTTATTAAAATAAGCTGCATGTTTCAAAGCTTCTACTACAGATAAATAAGCATCATGGAATGCAGTATATTTACCGACTATACCGATCTTAACAACTTTTTTTAAAATTTTCATTTGTTGAATCATTTGTTGCCATTCTGATAAATTAGCTATTGGTAAATATTCTAAATTAAAAAATTTCAAAATAAAATTATCAATTTGTTGAGCATGCAAATTAAGAACAATAGTTTCTACGATCGAAACATTAACATTAGAAAAAATAGCCTCTTTTTTAACATCACATAAAATCGAAATTTTTTCTTTTATTTCTGCCGAAATATCACTTTCACTTCTTAAAATCAAAATTTGAGGTTGAATACCTAAAGATCTCAACTCCTTCACACTATGTTGTGTGGGTTTAGTTTTAGGTTCTCCTGAAAATTTTAAAAAAGGTATTAAAGTATTATGTATATATAAAACATTTTCAAAACCCAAATCTTGTCGCACTTGACGAATTGCTTCTATAAAAGGTAATGACTCTATATCGCCGATAGTCCCGCCTATTTCCACAATTAAAATATCATATTTTCCAGAAGAAACGTTTTTTAATATGCGAAATTTAATTTCATCTGTAATATGAGGAATAACTTGAATCGTTTTTCCTAAATAATTTCCCTGACGTTCTTGTTGAATAACGTATTGATAAATTTGACCTGTCGTAATACTCGAATCTTTAGTAAGATTAATATCTAAATATCTTTCATAATGACCCAAATCTAAATCAGTTTCAGCTCCATCATTGGTCACAAAAACTTCACCATGTTGTTGCGGACTCATAGTTCCTGAATCTACATTAATATATGGATCAAGTTTTTGCATAAAAATTTTTAAATTACGTTGTTTTAATAAATATCCCAGGGAAGATGCTAACAAACCTTTTCCTAATCCAGAAACTACTCCACCTGTAATAAAAATAATTTTAGTTTTTTTTTGCATTGATAAAACAATTATCCATTCATTATATTTTTTTAATTCCAATCATCTTTGCGATCAATTTATTGTTTCAATTTAAAACCTATAGTTTCACCTATATTAACTTTAGTTTCTATTCCGATTAGAGAATTATTTAAAATTAACTGATTAAACTTAATTTTATTAGGTTCAATTATTAGTACAATAACAGAACCTCCAAACGAAAAAAAACCTTTTTCCTGTCCTTTTTTAAAACTAATAATCGGATGATTATTAATTTTTCCTACTAATAAAGCTCCAACTTCTACCTGTATAATTTCTCCAAAATTTAAAGTTTTTAAAATATTATATTCGCGACTATTTTCTGAAAAAACATTAAAATATTTAAAAGCAATAGGATTAACAGTATGTAAACGACCTTTAATTTTAACATTATTTTTAGCTTGAACACCTTCATCAACAAAAATATATCGATGATAATCAAAAATTTGTAACCTTAACATTACTAAAAAACCATTTAAATATTTTTCAGTTAAATAATCATTTTTTAAGAGATCATATAAATGATAAGGAGTGTTCTTAATGTTAAAAATACTATTTGCATTAATATTAAAAATACACATTTGACCTTCCCCGGGACTAATAAAAGTTGAAACAGAATTATCAAAATCAATCTTCTTATAAGTTCGTACAAAAAAATCATTATAAGATTTAAAGGAACTTGAATGAAATAAACTAGTATCAATGTGATTTTTAACAATAATTTTTTTAACATGAACACGTGAAAAAATAGATTTTAAATAAAAACTAATTATTTTACTAAAAATACGAGAAATAAAGATTCTCAATAAAAAACGTTTCCACCATTTTTTTTGTATATCTTTATATAAATATTTTTGTAACCAATTACTTGTTACATTATTATGCAAATTGTTTGATTTAAAACGTTGATTCACAATTTACTCGTATGAACAAAAATATTTTTGTTTATTAATAAAAAAATAAACATAATAATAAATAATAAACATAAAATTAATAATACTCCTAAAATGTCAGGTTTATTAAACTCAAGTTTATCATTAATAAATAAAAAAGATAATAAAACCAAACAAAATACATATATACCAAAAAAAATTTTATTCCAATTTAATATTTTCAAAGGATTAAAATAAAATAATAAAACTAATAAAGGAAAGATAATAGATGCAATAGTTACAGGAACACCAATAAATTTGTTGACACTTGCTTTTTTTTTAGAACTTTCACTTAAAACATTAAAATAAGCTAAACGAATTAAAGATGCTAAAAGATATAAAAAAATAATTAATATAAATAAAATATCATAATAATTTTTAAAATCTAAATCTCTATAAAAATTTTTTTTATAAAAAGATATACCTATAAAAATTGGTAACATACCAAAACTAATTAAATCTGATAAAGAATCTATTTGAATACCATATCTTTTTTCCTTAAGAGAACGAACTTTTTTACAACGACTAACAATTCCATCTAAAACATCTAAAATACCAGACAATAATAACAAAACACAAGACAAAATAATTTTGTTTTGAACAGCGCATATAATCCCCATAAATCCACTTAACAAATTTAAATAAGTCAAATAAACAGTATAATTATACATTCCTAAAAACATAATTTATTACTACAACCTTCACATTATATAGATTTAAAAATACTTAATAAAATAATTTAATTAATATAATATTTTCTAATAAAATAAAAAATTTAATAATTTTTGATATAACTATAATATTTAATTGATAGCATTAATTATGAATAGATTATTTACGTTTCGATATCATAATTTGACTTTCCGATATATAATTCTTTATCATCGCTTTTAAAGAATCATTCTTATTTATTCAGTGTTTATCAACAGTAATGATTAGTAAAATAACACGATATTTAAGAATCATTTGACTCCCAATCATATTCATTAATATCTTCATTTTTATCTTCTTCTGCATTCACAGAACCACTTCTCTCTCTTAACACCACTTCATCATCTTCCAAAACAACATCATCTATATCTTCTAAAATTTCTCGATCAGCTGTCTCATCTGTGGAAATAAAATCCGAATCATTTTCTAATCTAAAATCATCATCTAAATTATTAGAATATTTTAAATCTAATAATTCATTATCAATATCAGATTTTTCTTCATCCGCATAATATTCTTTATCCCATAAATCTAAATTATCAGTTTTAATACCCCACAAATCTTCGCCATGAAATACAAATAATCCACTAATGACAATATCTAAATAAAGTTGTAAAAAACAATTTTGTCGTAAATTTTCTATTTTTTTTATATCCAAAACCTGTTCTATTAATTGATAAATAGGCATAGGTTTTTGATTTTTTTGCAAAATATCCAAAGCGATTTCCAACATAGAATATTCTTTAAAAGGATTTTGATTATTACTTTGTTCATTTATCATAATATTTTAAATAACCTTCTTATTTTCTTCATTTTTAACAATTAGAACTATTAATCCATATATTTCAAACAATTACTTAAAATTAATAATATTTATAATTTCAGTTAAAAATAAATTTAAAAGATTAAAATATAATTAATTAAAAGACATATAATTTAAAAATTATTAAAACTCTAAATATTCCGAAGCTCTCGTAATGACATCACGAGAAGCTTTATCTACTTGTTGCAAAACATTATTAAAAGATAATAAAATACTTTCTTGTAATAGATCTAAATTTTTAAGAATTTTAGAATTTTGAATACGTACATCAATGACTTGTTTAGTTCCTTGCATAACAATCATAACGTCACCAACACAAGCAGTAAACTCTCTAGATTCTAATTTTTTTTGTTCATATTTAATAGATTCTTGAATTCTTTTTAATTTTTCGAACATATTACATTCCGTTCCTTATTCTAAATTATTATTATTTTAATCTGTCAATCAATATTATATTATAACTATAATAAGAATGAATATTTAGAAAATTTTATAATTTTAATTATTTTAATCTAACTTTATCAACACCAAAATATTTAATAGCTAACTGAAAAAATTTATTTTCTTCTGAAAAATCATTAGAATTATTCAAGTATAAAATTTCTACATTATTAGAGTTGTCCGTTACTGATTTAACTAAAAAATTATTTTTAGAAGCAAATGTAGCATACTTTAAATAAAAATTAATATCTAATTTAGACAATTCTAAATCGCACATATGTCGAGTTTTTTGATACCGTTCATAAATAGGTAATAATTTTTGTTCCCAATCTTGATGCAAAATTACAAAATACTCTTTCATTAATTTATTTTTTTTATTTAAAATAATTTTTATTTTATTTTTAATATGTGGCTTAAGTAACTGTTGATATTCTTCTACACTTGAACAAGAAATTAACCATTCTTTATTAACATTAATTAAACATAATTTACTTTTATATAAACAAATCGCAGCCATTTCCAAATTTTTATCAGAAATTTTCATTAATCGGAACCAATTTTTTTTAATTTTTTGAGTTATTTGATTATCAGGTGTTATTAAAATTTGTTTTAATCCATATAAAAAACTATCTAATGTCTTACTAATCGTTGAACGAGAAGAACTGGACTTCATACAAGAACATTCAAAAATATTAGAAGTAGGTAGACTAATATTATTTGCACAAGAAGTAGTTAAAATCTTTTTTGTTGATAATAACTCCATTGTATTTGGAAATTTTTTTGAAGTAATACCTTCATTATAAATAATTTCCTGATTGTCTAAAGCATTATTCCCTTTATACAAACTTAAAAATTGTTTTAATTGGATACATTTAATAATAAAATATTTTTTTTTATGAATAGTATTTTTAATAGTATTTTTCCAATTAAATAAAAAAATAAAAAATTTATCTTTGTCATTAATATTTAAATTCTTAAATATAATTGGAAAATTATTATCAATATTTTTAAACTCTTGAATAAACAAAGTTAAAAAAAAACCTATTAAATCCTCCATAAATAAAAAAATATCTACATGCGGTTGTAAAAGATTTTCTAAAAAATCAATCATTGTAACAACATTACCATATAATATATAATCAATTAATTTCTGCATTTGAAATTTAGAAACCAATCCTAAAATTTTAGACACTTTTTCAACACTAATATGACTATTATGATAGTAAGTACTAACTTGTTCTAATCTATTCAAAGCATCTCTCATACTACCTTTTGAAGAAATAGCAATTTGATATAAAGCATCCATATCGATATCAATATGTTCTTGAATAGATATAACTTCCAATTGTTTTTTCATTGCTTCAACTGTAATATGTTTTAATCCGAAATGTTGAGCGCGAGAAATAATAGTTTTAGGGATTTTATCAAATTCACTAGTAATTAAAATAAAAATAATTTTAACAGGAGGATCTTCTAATAACTTTAGCAAAGCGTTAAAAGCATTATAAGATAATACATGCACTTCATCAATGATATAAATTTTATACTTTCCCAAAATTGGTTTATATTTGGAAGTATCTTGTAATTCTCGAATTTCATCTACACCATTATAAGAAGCACCATCTATTTCAATCAAATCTAAATTATTTTTTTGATTAATACTCTTACAAGATTTACATAAATTACAACAATCTAAACCAGAATTATCCAAACAATTAATAGTTTTAGCCAAATTTTTAGCTAAAGTTGTTTTTCCTACACCCTTATCGCCACTAAACAAATAACAATGATTTATCCTACAATATTTAATAGCATTTTTTAAAGTTTTAACAATAATATCTTGACCAATAATATTTTGAAAATTTTGAGGTCTATATTTACGATATAAAGATAAATAAGTCATAACTTAATAACACCTTTTTGAATATATAACTATTTTTTTAAATTTTACTTTAATTATTTAATGAAATAACAATTAAATATTTATCAATTTAAGATCAACTAACAACATAATATTAGATGAGTTAATATAATTAAAAATTAATTAATAAATATCTCTAATAGAAAAGATTATTTTCTAATTATTAAAAAATTAGAAAAAGTAATATTATTTACTATAATTCTATGATTAATAGATTTAATATAATAAAAATTAATTAATTTTAAAGAATATAATCGAATTAACATTAACCTAGATAAATCTTGAGGTTTTTCTAAACTAATATTTGAAGCCCAATAACAATTTTTATTAAATTTTAAATTTTTAACAAATTTAAGAATATTGGCTTTCGTATAAAAATGATCTTTATTTAATAAAGAATTTTTTTTACTTTCTAAAAAATTTTTCGTTTTTTCTGAAATTAAATGTAATTTATTAATAACCAAACTTTGTTTATGACAACGAGGTTTATAAAAAGAAAATTGATCTAAATTATGAATATAACTAAAATTAAATAAATCACCATATGCAAAAACGTAATCATTAATTAATCTAATGCCACCAATTAATATATTCATTAAATGATCTTTTTTATTATCAAAAAATAAAATTCTTTGACAAATAATTTGCAAATATTGTTCATTTTTAATATCAATAATCTCTATTAATCTATCAGCAATTTTTAAATTTAATTTCATTTGTTTAATTTGTTCTTTTATTAATGAAGTATTTTCTTCTAAAGTTTTTCGATTAATAACACATAATTGTTCACTTAAAGTTTTTATATATATATGATAATCTTCTAATTTGTTTAAAAATAAATTAATATATCTACGATATTTGAAAAAATTATCTGATGTTTTTAACCAATAATAAGAAGAATCAAAAAAATTTTTTTTATAATTTCTTAATAATTGAGACAATAAATATTGTGTATTGATATAATTTTTAGAATTTAACAAATGATAATAAAAACGATAAATATTAGATTTTAAAATTTTTAATTTCCATAAAATATTTTGTGTTTTAATCAAAGCTTCATAAAAATTAGCATAATTTTTTTCAATTAATAAAGATTTTAATAAAGCATAAATACTATAGATATTACCGATCGACTCTGGTTTAACTTGATTAATAGTTTTTTTAAAGAAATGAATCATTTCTAAACTATAATCAAAAAAACTTAAACAATCAGTATTATAACCAATTTTTTCTTCACCAAGCCAGCCATATTTTTTCAATAAATAAATAATTTTAGACGCTTTCTGTTTTGCATTAATTGCAACTTGCAATTCCATATCTTCATCCAAAAAAATATTATTTTTATCGCTAAAATAATTTTCTAATACAGAAATAGCTAAATTTTTTTCAATATAACCATCAAATTCGTCATTAGCTAAGTCAGCCAAAAGAAAAAGGCAATCTAAATAAATCTCTTTATGAGAAGAAGATAATAAATTAAAAAAATTTAATGGCAAAATATCAAACAATTTCTGAGACATATTTCGTATTCCAAAAAACCTTTCTAATTTATTTATTGATTTTATTAATTAAAATAAAATATTAATTTAAAATTTTTATTACCAATTATTAAATTTGTTAAAATACATTGTCTTAAATAATATAAAATATAAAAAAATATTAAAAAATTCAAATTTAAATAAAGGATTAATAAAAATGAAAATCAAAACTATTAGATCTTTCGATCCAAATTACCAAATTTCTAAAGAAATTTGGCAAAAAATTTTTAACGAAATTCGCTTTACACCTTCCTCTTTTGATTTGCAACCATGGCGTTTTTTTATTATTAGCACAAACGAAAATAAAAAAAAATTACAAAAATATATGATAGGTAATCTTCAACAAATTCAAAATAGTTCTGCTATTGTATTATTATGTGGAAATATACAAAAAGTTGAAAAATCCCAATATATTTATGAAAATAAATTAAAAAATAAAATTATTTCATTAGAGCAAAAAGAAATTATTTTAAAACAAATTAAAAAACATTATCATAATATGAAAAAACAAACACTAAAAAATGAAATTTTTTTTGAATGCGGTTTAATTGCGTGTAATCTCGTAATAACTTTACAAAAATTTAATTACGATACTTGTTTTATGGGAGGTTGCCATTTTAATAAATTAAACGAATTATTCAATATAGAAAAAAAATATATACCTATTATTTTAATAGCTGTAGGTCGACAAAATAGTAACGATATAACAACTCGTAAAATAACTACAAATATTAATAAATCATCAACATTTAAACTAAATATAAATGATTTTGTTAATTTTTTATAATTGTTTAAAATAAATCGTTTTATTAAATTTTTCAATAAATTATCTAAAATATAAAATATATAAATAAATTTTCTATTTTTAAAAAAAATCAACTTATTTAATCAAATTTGTAAAATTCAAAAAATTATTTAAAAATATTTAAATTTTTTAACATTATTAAAAAAATAAACAAAATCATTTATCAAAAAATAATATAAAATAATTTATTTTATATTTTAAATATCAAAATATCTTAAAATAATTAAATAATTTTTAAATAAAAATATTTTGCTTATTTAAGAAATATATACAAATAATAATTATACCCAAAAAGATTAAAAAATTTAAAACACATTCATTAGAAAGCGCAAAAATATAATCAAATTGGTGGAGATGAGGGGATTCGAACCCCTGTACAAAATTAATCAGTTTTATTTGTTGTACATAATTATTTTGTTTTGTATTCTAAAAACAAACAAAAAAATTTTTAATAAATACTAAAATTTAACAATAACTAAATATCCAAATAAATCAATAATCTACCTAGATATTATCAAAATTCATTAATAAGACCGAAATAAAAATTATATAAATATAATTATATTTAAGCTGTTGCGTGAACTAAACCAGGTTCTGTTAAATAATTAACGAAAAAACCGGATTTATAGTCATTTTGACTATTTTTATTTTCTTTATTGCCGTTTATTAAAAACCTCGAACGTTTTTACTTGCGTAACCAAGTTATGACAAATAAAACCTTTTAATTTTGGCGAAACCAATAAACATCCCCATTTATATTTTAATTTAAAAAAAAATATAATCAATAAATAATATATTGATTATTTTTTAATTTATATATTAACAAAAATCAAAATATCAAGATCTAGGTAATAAAGAATTTAAAAATTCACTATTCAACTTATGTAAAAAAGTAATAGATGAATTAACAAATTTTAACCAATAGTGTAATAGTTTATCATAATTAGTAATAACAAAATCTTTTTGATCCAACAGTGTATTTTTAAGTTCATTATTGTTTTTATAAGAATCAACTATTTTCATAGCCAAATGAATTTTCCTTTGGTAGATAGATTCATTTTCTAAAGCTTTTTTATATAAAAGAGTACCACATAAAGCTACAAAAATATTAAAAGCTATAAAAAAAAGCATATTAAATAATCTGAAAAACATAATATAAAACCCCTCTAAAAAGTCATTTCCAATAAAATTATAAGAAAATAAGATACGATTTTAACTATTTTATTCTCATCAAATAAGAACTAATTTAAAAAAATTTTTTCATAAAATTAGATATTATAATAAAATTTAAATTATTTTAAACACCTTAAAGTGGCTAACTGTAATAAACTAAAAGGTTTATTATAATGTGGATTAAAATAAGAATCAATAGAAAACAAATTATCTACAGTCATTTGCTTTTGAATACATAAACTCAAAATATTAATTTGTTCTAATAAATTAGATTTAGACAAAATCTGACCACCTAAAATTTTTTTAGTATTTTTTTCAAATACAATTTTAAAAACAACTCCATTATAATCTGGCATAAATTCAGGTTTATCAGCATCTTTAATAACTTCAACATCATAATTCAATTTTAGTTGTGCAGCTACATATTCCGTAATTCCCGTAGAAGCAATATTTAGTTCATATATTTTAATAGCACTAGTTCCTTGAACGCCAGAAAATGCTATTCTATTATGTTTAATATTTAAACCTACAATAGTTCCTGTTTTAACAGCATTTGTAGCCAAAGGAATATATTTATAATCCATTAAAGGATTATATAATACATTAATGCAATCGCCACAAGCATAAACATCAGGATGGGAAGTTTGTAAAAAATCATTTACAAGAAAAGCGCCATTAGGTGATGTTTTTAAATAACCATCAGCAATACTTGAATTAGGAAGAAAACTAATACATAAAATAACCATTTCTGTAGAAAAAATATCTTTATTAGTTTTAACATGAGTAACTAATCCATCTTTAGTAATAAATTGAGAAACTTTTTGTCCTAAAGCTAAATCAACATGGTGATTTGTAAATTGTTGTTGAGCAGGGTTAGTAAATTCAACATCTAAATATTTAGACATAATCCTATCTTCAGCATCAATTAAAACAACTTTTTTGTTTTGCAAAGAAAAAGCTTCAGCTAACTCAACACCAATATAACCAGCACCTATAATGGTAATATTATTAACATTTTTTGCATATTTAATAATTTCATTAGCATGATCAAAATTTTTGCATAAAAACAAGTTTTTAGAATCAATTCCTTCTAATTTCGGAATTACTGGCCAAGAACCTGTAGATAAAATTAATTTATCAAAATAATCAAAAAATTCTTCATTAGTTTGTAAATTTTTAACCAAAATTTTTTTTTGATCAAAATCAATCCGCAATACTTCATGTTCTAAACGCATATTTATCCCTAATGTAGACAATTCCTGAGCATTAGAATAAAATAAACCTTTTTTATCTTGAACAACTCCACCAATATATAAAGCTATACCACAAGATAAAAACGAAACATTATCATTTCTTTCATAAACAGTGATATCAATATTATCATATGGATAAGTTTTTCGAATAGTCTTAACAGCTGCAGTGCCTGAATGAGTACAACCAACCACTATAACTTTCATCTTTTTATTCATAAGATCACCTTTTTTATCTATTAAAATTATGTTTATCAATTTTCCGTTAATTTAATTTTTTATAAGTAATCAATTATAAAAGATATACAATTAAATTATAACATATATAAAACAATTAATTCATAATTTCAAAGTTAACAAAAATCATTCTAGAGGTAATTGTTGAATTAAATTTAAATCATGAAATTTTTTTAAAATAGTTTTATTCAATTTAACTCGTTTTTCGAAATCTTGTTGTGTAAATAATTTTTCACCGCGCGCTTTAACAATATTATTAGCTCCTACTTGGCCTAAACCATCAATAGTAATAAAAGGCATAATTAAAGAATTAGATGATATTTCCATAACAAAAAGATTAGCTTCAGATTTATTTAAATCAATAGGCAAAAAATTATAACCTCTGTCTTTCATTTCTTTAGCAATCTTTAAAGTATGAAGTTTTTCTTTTTGAACTGTTTTCATATCTTTTTCATCGGATTTTTTTAATATTTGCGCTATTTTATCAGTTGTTAACATCATATTTTCATAATCAAACTGAGAAACTCTAGTAGAAAAATACCCTTTATAAAAAAGTAAAGGAGCATGAACTTTAAACCAAGCGATTCGTAAAGCCATTAAAACATAAGCGGCAGCATGTGGCTTTGGAAAAAGATACTGAATTTTTTGTAAAGATTCAATATACCAATCATTTACATTATGCTCACGCATTATTTTAGATAAATCCGACCATTTTTGTCTATCATTGTTTTGTTTTCCTTTACGAACCAATTCCATAATCTCAAAAGAAACCAATTTTTCCAACCCTTTAGAAATTAAATAATTTAAAATATCATCACGACAAGTAATCAAATCAAAAATACTTTTATTATCTTTCAACTGATCTTGAGCATTACCCGACCAAACACCAGTACCATGAGATAAACCTGATACTTTCACTAAAGTAGAAAAATTAAATTTTTTTTCTTTTAGATAAATTTCATTCAACATATTGCGAACAAAAGGTGTACCAAATTCAGGAATTGCTTGAGAAGTTTTACATTCCTCTTTATTAGCAAAAATTTCATAAACCAGATTATCATCTACAGGAATATCTTGAAATCTACTAAAAGGAAATTCAGAAGGATTTTTAATAACATCATCCATTAAAAACTTAATCAAAGTAGGATCATCATGTCCCAAAATATCTAACTTAAATAAATTTTTTTCTAAAGCATGATAATCAAAATGAGTAGTTTTCCATTCAGAAGAAACATCATTAGCCGGAAACTGTATAGGAGTAACATCATATATAGATAATCCACTAGGAATAATAACAATTCCACCAGGATGTTGACCTGTAGAACGTTTAACTCCTTCGATCATAATCACTCTACGATCTCTTTCGTTATCACGAATTATAATTTGTTTTTCTTCCATAAAAGATTTAATATAACCATAAGCATTTTGTTTAGCAACTGTTTGAATGGTTCCAGCCCGAAAAACACAATTTTCTCCCAACAACTCTCTAAGATAATTATGAATTTGATTTTGATAGTCTCCAGAAAAATTTAAATCAATATCTGGTTTTTTATTACCATCAAAACCTAAAAAGGTTTCAAAAGGAATATCCTGGCCATCTTTCACAAAAAGTTGATTACAAAAAGGACAACTCTCTTTTGGCAAATCATAACCAGAAAATATATTTTTAAAATGTTTTTGATATTGTTGTATATCTATAATAAAAGGCCATAATTGTAAATAATTTTGATATTCAGATGTTAGCGTTTCGGTTATACTCATTTTCATAATAGTATATTTACAAATAACACAACGATAATGTGGAGGTAATGGATTAATTTCAGTAATACCTAAAATATTAGCTATTAAAGAAGCTCCAACTGAACCACGCGAACCTACTGGATAACCATCTTCAGTAGATTTTTTAACTAATAAATATGATAAATAATAAATTGCGACAATATTATTATTTTCCAAATTATCTTTAGGCGCAATCACAGATAATTCTTGTTCAATCCTATATTTAATGCTAGGGTGTAATAATTTTCCATACAAATTAAAAATCTTTTCATTAACAATATTAAGAATTTCTAACCTAATACTAGAAATTTTTAAATTTTTAACAAACATATCATCAGGAATATTAAAAAGTTGATCAGAAAAAAATTGAAATTTTTCAATTTGTTGATTCAATAAATGAGTATTATTGATAACCAAATCTTCTTTCAATTTTTCATCAGAAATAAAATTAAAAGAATCTAACATTTCTTGAGTAGTTAAAAAATAATTATCAGGTAAAAATTTTGAAGGATATTTCGAAAGACGATGCAAACCTCCACCAATTAATTTCGCATTAATATAAACTTCACGTAAAACTTTTTCATAATGATATAAATAATGAACATCTCCTGTCGCAATAATAATTTTATTTTGTCTTTGAGCTTCTTTAATGATTTTAATAATAGTATCTTTTATTATACTCAATCCATAAGAATTATCTTTATCAAAATCCGAATCACCATTTAAATCATAAATAATATGACTATAAGCCTGAGGAGGTTGAACTTCGATATAATCATAATAAGAAATAGCTTTAGCTAAATCATAATTATTTTTGTATAAAGCAATATTAAAAACATTACTATCAAAACAACCGCTACCAATTAATAAACCTTCTCTGTGTTTTTCAAAATTAGATTTTAATAAACGAGGTTTTTTCATAAAATCTCTGGTTAAAGCATCACTTATTAAATGAAATAAATTATTATAACCTTTTTTGTTTTTAACTATGATATTAACATGATAAGGTCTCTCAAATTTAATATCTAAAGGACCTTGTAAATCATAAAAATTCAATATTTTTTGCGCTTCTAATTGTTCTAACATTTCTAAAAAAATAAGAGCAGTAGCACGGGCATCGAATAAAGCGTTATGGTATTGACCTTCTGAATCAAGTTTAATTTTAAAAGATTTAACAATTTTTTCTAAAGAAAAATATTTCAAAATCTTATTGAAATATTTTTGAGCCAAAGTTAAAGTGTCAATAACTGGTAATAAAGGCCAATATAAACCAATATTTTTAAATGTTTCTTGTAAAAATTCAATATCAAAACTGACATTATGGGCTACTAAAACACAATTAGGACAATCCTTAATAAAATCTAAAAATTTTGGCAAAATTTCTTTAATATGAGGTTTTTTTAATAAAATTTCATCAGAAATATTAGTTAATCTCTGAATAAAATTACTAATCTTTATATTTTTACCTGGATTAATTAATTCATCAAAACATTGAATAATTTTACCATTTTGAATTTTAACGGCAGCTATAGAAATAATCCGGTCCCTAGTTTTAGAAAAACCAGTAGTTTCAATATCTAAAACCACATAATTATGATTTTTCAAAACAAAATCAGAAAATTTATTTAAATTAATTTCTTGATTAGTAATAAAAATTGGTTTTTCTTCGATAAAATCTAATTCAACTCCTAAAATAGCTTTAATATTTTTATTGTAAATATATTTATAAATTTCTGGAAAAGCATATAAACCATCATGATCTGTAAAAGCAATAGCTTCATGACCCCATTTTTCTGCTAATTCTATATAATCTTTAGCACTAGTAATAGCATCTAAATTAGACATTTTAGTATGTATATGAAATTCAATTCTTTTTTTTCCAATATAATCATCTGTTTTTTTAAAAAAAACAGATGATTTATCTAAAATCTTATAATCTTTTAAATTAAAATAAAAACTTTTTACTTTATCTTTAATCGTTTTAGATGGTTTAATTTCAATAACAGCTGATATTAAAATTCCCTCATGCAAAACATTAAGTAAATCATCACGTTCTCTTTTAGCCATTTTTATATCTTTAGATAAAAATTTTTTAACTAAAATAGAATCTTGACAACTAATAGGATCTACTAAATAAAAACTAATCCAAAATGTTCCATACTTATCATTATTGATTACAAACTGAACATAACCTTGAATAATGATTTGTGGAAATTTTTTATAAAATAAAAACATTTCATCATAAACAATAGGAATGTCTTGAAAATTAAATAAAGGAATATTTTTATTATTTTTTGATAAATTATTAAAAAAATCTTTATATTGATTAACTGTTTTTTTGGCAATAACATCTTTATCAATTTGTAAAAATTCAAAATCAAAATTAAAATTATAAAATTGCATAAATAAATTTTTTAATTGATACATTTTTAATTTTAATTCCGAAATATTAAATATTTCTTCTATTTTATTCTCTTTTTTAAAGAAACACTTTTTGGTATTTAGATCCAAAATAGGAGTATTTTGAAAAAAAAATATTAATTGTTTATCTATATCCAAATTTGTAACAATTTTATCTAACATATATTGATAATGTTTTTTCCAAATACAATCATCCTTTAACAAATTCCAATCTAGAATACGAAAATATACATTAATCACAGGTTTTGATTGTAAAAAATTTTCTAAATCTTCACTTAATTGTTTTAAAAAAAAATCTTTAAATTCTTTCTCAAAAACATTAAAATGTGTAATTTCTTCAGGATATTCTTCTATTTGGAAAAAACAATCCCAACTTTTCGTTTGTTTATCATTAACAATAACTTCTATTAATGGAAAATTTCGAATATTTTTATTTTTAATAAATTTTATAAATTTTGAATAAAGCTTCATTATCGATCTCAACTTAATTTATTAATTATTTATTTTAATTATCCTAAAGTTCCTATATATAAAATAAAAAACATGAATAATTTTTTCATGTAACTTTCAAAAATAAAATAATTTTTTTGGATGGTATGGTACTGATGATCGGACTCGAACCGATATAAGTTATTCACTTGTTTGATTTTGAGTCAAATGCGTCTACCAATTCCGCCACATCAGCATTAATAATAAATCAGTTATAATAAATTATTAATAATACTCAATCACTATAATAAGATTATATCATAACGTCTCTTGAAAAACTGTAAAATTTTTTTCTATCTTAAAAAAATTTAATTAAAGAAATCTTATTATTATTCAATAGCTTTTAATTATAATAAACTTATTAAAATCAAAAAAATTACATTCAAAACTAAAATTAATCTTTTTTCATAATTAATTTTTAAATAAATCTAATATAATGTTAATATTTATTTAAATTAAATAATAATTTTCATATCATCATAACTATTTTTAAAAAATAATTATTTTTAAAATTTTAGCATTTTTATGATTTTGATTATTTAAAAAAAAATATTCTTTATTAGCTCCTAAATAAAAAGTATCCTCCTGCTTCAATAAATAATGTAATTTATCTAAAATTAAAAAAATCTCACCCTCTAAAATAAAAAAAAACTCATGATAAACAGATTTAAATTGTAATTCAGTTTGACCTTGAGGTTTAATTTCGATAATAATTGGTTCTATTTTAAATTTATCTAAATTTTTAAAAATATGATAAATTTTATTTTTTAAATTAGGATTATACTGAATATGGAAATCTGTTTTCTTATGGATAACCATCATAGATTCTTCTTGTCGAAAAAAATCTACTGTTGAAATTTTAAAAATTTTTAACATTAAAAATAAAGTATTTAAAGAAGGTAAAATTAAATTATTTTCAATTTGCGAAATATAACCTGTAGTCATATTAATTTTTTGAGCTAATTCTCTTTGAGTTAATTGTTTTTGCAATCTTAAATTTCGAATTTTATCACCTATATGCATATTATTTTTATTTCCTTATATATCTATGATACATTAATGAAAATTATACACCAAATATTTGAATTAATTTTTTATATAATCTCATAAATTTAATCAACATTTTTTGTTTTAAAATAATCAGATTTTTCTTATAATCTGTTTTTAAAACTTGTTTATTTTTATAAAATTTATACCACCACAATATTTTTAAAAAAATTAAACGATTTTTTTGAAAAAACAATATTTTTTGTATTTTAATTTTTTGATAAATTTTAATTTTATTAATCTGATTCAATAATTGATTATTACTTTCGATAATTTCTTTATTTTGGCGCCAATGATTAAATAAAATTTTATTACGCTCGCTTTGTTGTTGTGTTCTAAAAAGATTATTGCGATGATTCTGATCTTTTAAATGTTTTTGGTAAAGATCTAATTGATTTTTGCATTCATAATTAATTTTTTTATTTTTATTATCATATTTTTTTTTAATTTTATTTTGCTGAATAATAAAATCTTTATCTATTTCAGCTAAAGAATCTTTTAAATTATCTTGAATCAAATCTATTTGCCATTTCATTTCTTTTAATTTAGATTGATTTTGTTTTTCATATAAGTTAATTTCATTAATAATCTGTTTTTCTTGTTTTTGATATTTTATAATTATATCTTTTAAACTATCATCACTTATTGCTTGAGTAATATCGAAAAATACCTTTGAAATACGATCAATAATATATTCGCCTTCTTGTAATAAAAAATGATCTTCATCTGATTGAATTTTTTTTATATGTGCAATTTCTGAATTAATAATATCATACTCTCGAACAAAAAAACTTCTAGGTAATTCTAAATGATCATAATAAGATGACCATTTATTTTTAATTTTATTTAAATAAAATGAATATAAAATGCGATAACCAAATTTAATATTAGAAAAACTATTAATTTTACGGGTAAGCTGAAAAATTTGATATTGTAATAAATTATTAGTTTGAATAAAACAATTTTGTTGTTTTTTTAATTGATTAATTATGTGTTTTTTTGATTGTTGTTGTTTATTTTGCTGATATTCTAAATATTTCATTTTTTTTTTAAAAAAATTTCCAATTGTTTCATAAATTTTCATTTTTTTTTCAAAAAAAACTAAAAAATTTGTATTTTTATCCAAGTTTTTTAATTTCATCTTATGCATCAATACACTAATAAAAGAAATATTTTGATTATAAAAATTCAAAATTACTTGATTCAAATTAATTTTTTGTTTTATTCTATTAATTTTTAACTTTAATAAATTAATTTTTAAAACATAAAGATATTTAAAATGTTCATCTATAATTTTGTCTACAAAAATTTTATTTAATTGATAAATAAATTGTAAATTAATTACATCAAAATAATTATTATTTTTTTTAAAATAAAAACTCCGAAAAATATTAATTTGTTCTTTAATTTTTTGTAAAATTTTCAAATGCGTTTGATTTTGTTTATTTAAATAATTATTAAATAACGTAATATTGATTAAATTTTTTTGTTTAATAAAATTATTTTTAGCAATAATATCTCTAATTTTAATTTTAGGTATTTCGATTTTATACAAATAATTTTGTTTTTTTTGTTCATAAATAATATTTTTTAAATTTATTTCATGTGTTTTGTGATAATGCAAATTATCAAGTTGTTCTTTTAATTTTTGTATTTCTTGAAAATTTTTAAAAATTTCATGATCATATTTCATTTTTAAAGGAATTTTTTTCATTTGTAATTGCATTTTTAACAAACATTTGCGTTCTTGATTTTGCTTTTGCAATTCTAATAGATCTTTTTGATATTGTATATTGTTTAATTTTTCAATTAAAATAAAATTTTTTTGTAAATTTTCATAAAATAATTTTTGTTTATTTTTTTCATCTATGATTTCTTCTTGTATTAATCCATATTTTTTTTTTATCTTAAGTAACGTTAATTCCATTTCCAAATTATCAATTTTTTGCAAATAATTATTATGAATTAATTTTTGCTCTTTATTTTGAATCAAATTAAAATTATCAATTTTAAAGGTATTTATTTTATTAAAAATTTGTCTTTTATATTCAACAACATTTAACTTACAATTATAAATAAATTTAAATTTCATATATTGGAAACGCCAATCATATAAACGCATTAAATACATTTTTTGATATATAAAAAAATCTCGCATTAGATTTTTCATAATAGAATAACTATTCAAAAACATTGGGGTAATAAAAAAAAATCCTCTTACATATTCATCCCAAATTTTTTGTCTTTTTTGTAAAATTACTTCATATTTTTTAGTAAATTCTGATTTAAATTGATCAAAAATTTTATTATGCATTTCTATTTTTTTTTGTAATAAATTAAAATAATTTTTAATTTCTTCGGAAAAATAATTATTTTTTTGAAAATTTTCTTCTTGCAAGTGTTGAATTTGATTTTGATAAAAATTTTTCATATTTTCGATAGAATAATTTAAAATATCTTTTAATTGTTTAATTTTTTGATTTAAAATAATAATTTTTTGATGAAAAAAATCATAAATATCTGAAATATTTTTATGATATTTCTGATTAAATTGAGAATATTTTTCCGTAAACACATTATTTTGTTGAATTTGCTGTTGTTGTAATTCATTTTCCAATAAATTTAACTTTTGAAATGCCATCTTATATTTATCATTAAGTTTATCTTTATTAATATTATATTCCGTAATGATGTTACATTTTTGTAAAATACTTTGTTGTTTTCTTTTTTTAAATTCTTGATTCAAAGAAATTTCTTTATTTTTAGTAACTATTCTAGAATTTTCTAATTTTTTACTTAATTGTTGTTTTAAATTATCTACATTATAATGATAATCTATATTTAACTGTGGGATGTTAGAAGCGAATTGAGGAGTTAAATTAGTATGAGGAACAGCGCTATAAATAGGTAAAAAAATTAAAAAATCTTTCATATAATTATCATTAAATAAATTGATTTGTTGAATTTCATGACATAAAATAATTATATTATTAATTAAACATTTCATCATAGGATCATAATTAGGTTCTAATGAATTATTTGAACCATTAAAATCATTATTTTTAAATTTTTTTCTACGCATTATACCAAAAAACCCCTTAAAGAGATATTATCACTTGAACTTATTATATATTTGATTTTAAATTTTAACAATATAATTCCATAATATAAATAAAATAATAAAATGTTTTTGCTAAAAAAAATTTAAAAATAATATTTATTAATTAATTATTATTTTGAAATATTAATATAATATTTCTTATTAATAAAAAAAGTAAAATTTAAATTAATTTACAAATTTAATATAAAATTAAAATTTAAATTAATTATAAATTAATTACTTTTTTTGAATCTAATAATAAAAAAATATTTTTTTAATAAAAATTTGTTTTTGACGAAATTTTTTTTAATTCACCATCAGCTTTATAAATATATTGTTTATCCACGACATTATTTTGTTCATCCAAAACTTTTTCATCCATAAGTAATAAATCGTTTTTATTTTGTGATTTTTGATAATGTTTATAAGAATTATTAATTTTATCTTCACAACGTTTATCTACAATTATTCCATTTTTATAGACATCAGAACACCAAACTTGTTTTTGTACATCATATGTATCAATTCTAAAAACTTGATTATTACCATCTTTATAAACAATTTTAGTTACTTTATTAGCTAACAAATCAGTTTCTTTTTTGATAGTTTTAGTAAGAACACCATTATTAAATAACCTTATAATAGTAACTTGTTTATTATCAGATAATTCAAAATATTCAATAATAGATTCAATTATGCCATTTTTGGTAGAATAACCAATTTTTTTTCTCAAAAATGGTACATCCGAACCATCAATAATATTATAGCTTTCTTTGGAAAGAAGTTTACCTGAATCATTATAAATATTTACATTTTTATGAATAACTTTTTTGAATTTATCATCATAAATATATTCAATAATAGATGAAATATTATTTAAATTTTTATATTTCGTAACTTTCATCAAAAGATCAATAGGTTGTTGTTGATGCAAACTATAATCAACATTATATATTTCTATTTGAATAATTTGTTCTAAATTATTATAAATTTTTTTAACTTTATTAATAACTTTCGATCTATCATAAATATATTCAATAGTGTACAATACGGATAGATTATTGGCGTTTCTCTGATAAGCTTTGTTTTTCTCTATCAAATATTACCAACAGCCCCCGTCCAAACGGTGCGAGCAAGTTTCCAAGCACACCGCTTTCCATAATTTATCCCTTTTTAGAGTTTAACTTCGTGTCACCACTGGTTAAATGCTTATTCTTGACCTTTTGTTCTTTTCAAATATTCTAATATCATGCATTTGTTGGTTGGTCCTCTTCCGATGACAAACCTGACAGAGTACAGTTGTTTTTTGTTCATCATACTTCGCCAA